>SMYQ01000302.1:22690-24312 GCA_007050885.1 Candidatus Bathyarchaeota archaeon | reverse complement strand
AATACACTATCAGCACCAACAAAAACACAATTAGTTCTGGGTATATTCTTGTAAATCATATCGTCCAAGAAAACTTCTACATTAATTTTTAACGATTTTAGAAAATTTGCCATAATTTTCCCATAACTAAATTTTCCATCAGAACTTTTTGATTCTGCAACTAAAACGTTGAAACTTTTCCCCTGTTCGATCGCTAATTTAAATGTTTCACAAATTGTCGAACTATAGCTACAAGTTCCTACATAATCTGAGTCAGAGATTAATTTTGATGCAACTTGAGCTGATTTTTTGACATCCATTTGGGACGTTCTAGAAATCTCATCGATTCTTGACATAATATAATTTCGAATTGAATCTATATTATCAGCTTCCAAATTGTTTATTTCATAGACTATTTGTGCAACTAAATTTTGTATTGGGGGAATATTTGGTCTTATATTAAGAAGTTTATATCCAAATTCACTAAAATCATTAACAAAACTTTTCTTAGTCTCATTTTTACTTTTTTTAGAAAAAGATCGGAGCAAATCTAGAGTATTTAAAGCAAGCTGGCTGGCTCCACTTTCTCTGTCATATTTTAAAATTTTAATTTTATCAGAAATCAAAATATAATACCAACATTTTTTGGAACGTTCCAAGATTTCTTCAATATTAGGTTTTATTTCTCTTAACGTATAATTGTCTTTTTGGATAATTTTAAGATTAATGACTATCAAAAGCAGAATATTTGGTCAAAAGACTTAACAGAATCTAATAGATTTATTCAAGTTGTAGAGGGTTTCCAAGTTGAGAAGTGACGCTATAAAAATTGGAGTTCAAAGAGCCCCACATCGTGCTTTGTTAAAGGCACTTGGAATCACAGATAAAGATATGAATAAACCATTCATTGCTGTGGTGAATAGTTTCACTAATGTAATTCCTGGTCATATGCATCTAAATCAGATCGCCACAGCGGTAAAAGAAGGCATAATTTCTGCAGGTGGAGTTCCATTTGAATTCAACACAATAGGAATCTGTGATGGAATTGCCATGGGTCATAATGGAATGAGATATTCTCTACCTTCTCGAGAATTGATAGCCGATTCTGTTGAAGTTATGGTTCAAGCTCATAGATTCGATGGAATTGTTCTCATTAGTACATGTGACAAAATAACCCCGGGAATGCTAATGGCAGCTGCTAGATTAAACATTCCCGCCCTAATGATAACAGGTGGTCCCATGCTTTCAGGAATTTACAGAGGAAAAAAAGTTGGGACTGATTCCATGTTTGAGGCAATTGGAAAAGTGTCCGCAGGTAAAATGGATGAAAAGGAACTTAAGTGTCTTGAAGATGTGGCTTGTCCCAGTTGTGGTTCATGTAACGGGTTATTTACAGCAAATACAATGGCATGTGTGACTGAAGCTTTAGGAATGTCTTTAACTGGATGTGCAACTCCACTTGCTGTAAGTTCGAAGCGTTTGCGAATAGCAAAAGAAACTGGAGAAAGAATTGTTGGATTAGTGAAGGAAGAATTAAAACCACTAGACATTTTGTCTATTGAAGCTTTTGAAAATGCGATTATGGTTGATATGGCTCTAGGAGGATCAACAAACACAGTACTGCATGTTACTGCCATTGCAAA
>SMYQ01000302.1:0-22590 GCA_007050885.1 Candidatus Bathyarchaeota archaeon | reverse complement strand
TGGACTCCAAAACAACCGAACGTTACTAAAGGTTACTTAGTACGGTACTCCCAAGTAGTTCAATCTGCTAGCCAAGGAAGTATTCTAAAAAAAGTATAATAATATTGGAAAATTTGACAACTGCAGTATTACACTTTGAAATCAATTATTCTATTATATTATGGTACCAATTTAGGATGTATTCTGGCAGACTAAGCCCTTTCAACTTTAAGTTTGCTGTCAATAGGATTGGAAGACAACTTAAAACATAAGCTGCCCTCATGTAGAATCTTCTTGGTTTTCCATGCTCAACCGCTTCCTCGATTAAAACTTTCATATCAGAGTTAAGATCAAGTGCTGTTCCTTCCCGCCCAACAATTGAATAAACTGATCCCCCTAATCCTCTAAAGCGGTTGCACCATCCTACAACAGGCTTTGTTCGACCTGAATAGGATATAAGAATCTCAAGGTCCCCTGCTCTTGGATGGGGGGTATTTACTCCTCGGGCTATATAGACATTGTCTCCCAAAAACTTCTTTATATGAAATAATCGAACAGCAGTCATTTTAGCCACTATTTCAGCTGTCCCTCTACCGCCTAAAAATACATCACTTCGTCTTTCAAGAATATTTAGAGTAGACGAAGTAGCTTCTGAATGTACTGCACTTTCTGTTATATTCTTTAGATAAGGAGCTTCTTCAGCTATTAACTCAAGTACTCTATCTACTGTGTTGTTTTCAGATAACGCTTCAGTAATCATTTGGAGCAAAAACAAACTACCTAACTCAAAAAGGTCACCCATTATTCCGGTTTCGCTATAAGCATCAGATGAAGGCAATTGTTTCTTTTCTCTTCCAGCTACTGTAATTACATTACCATACATTTGAACAATTTTTGCTAGTGAAGAGTTAGAATTAGAAGTTATCAGACCCATCGTAAACTTGTTGCTACCCGTTTTTTTCAAATATTTTTCCAATTCTTCAGCAAGATGTATAGGATCATCAGATTCCCCGCTTCCAGAATTTATTAGAAGAACAATTTTCTTGTGTCTCTTTTCAAGTTTGGAAGCGGCGTCTAGCATTCCTCTTCCAGGAAAACCGACATCTTCTCTGGTGATAACTACTTTAGGTTTTTTCATCATAGCAATTTGACTCATTGCTATATTCAAAGAATGTAAAGATCGCCCTGAACCACCACAAACAATGCAGTCAGCGGTTTTGAGATCTTCATATAAAGGAAGCAAGTTTTTCTCTTTTAGTTTTAATAGATTATCATTGATGCGTTCAACATATTCTACGCCAGAAATTTTTTCAGTGATTTTCTCCACCTTCCATAGAATTCATTGAATTCATTAGTTTATACTTTCCATATTACCTATTTTGTAAGTGAAGAGGGTTAATAGTAATCAGCTAATAACTATTACCATAACAATCCTAATTTGGATAGATATAACATCCAAAAAATTAAATAACAATAAGGAAAAAAAGTCGACATAACATTCTAATACCTCTAGAAGTTTGAGGTATAAGGTAACCATGTGCTGTGCATCTTCAGACGATTACATTTCAGAGTACAATGAAGTGCCACCATTTCAAAAAATCCAAAACATGGTTGAATTGGAATTTGAAATAAAAGAAAGTTTTGTTGAACATAACATACCTACATTCTATGTGGATTATCAAGAAAATTCAAAAGAAGCTTTTCTTAGATTACTACAAAAACTAGACACTCTAAATTTTCTTCCTATTCTTAGGGAAGAAGGAAAAAAAGTTATTCTTAGAGTTGTGCCTAAACCAGCTGTAAAACCGAGCAAAAATACTACAAATATTGTCCTATTTTTAGCAACTCTTGGAACAGTCTTTATTTCAGGATATCTTTATTCAATTAACATACTAGATGCTTTCTTATTCACTGCAGCAATAATGGCAATATTAGGTTCACATGAGATGGGGCATAAATTATTAGCAGACAAACATGAAGTTGAGGCAACATATCCATATTTTATTCCCGGTCTTCCACCTATCGGTACTTTTGGAGCATTAATCCAACAGAAGTCTCTTCCGCCAAACAAAGATGCATTATTTGATATTGGTTTTACTGGACCAATAACAGGTTTCATCATAGCGGTAATTATAACAATAATAGGCGTTCAAATATCAGTTGTAGTCCCTCCAGATCCCAGTATGGATTTGATTCCGTTAACTGAGGTGTATCCATTAATTTACAGATGGATTTTCCAGTTTTTCCCCCCCAGCACGAGTGGAGTTATAACACAGCACCCAGTTGCTTTCGCAGGGTGGGTTGGCATGATTGTTACAATGCTGAATCTGGTGCCATCGGGCATGTTTGATGGTGGACATGTAGCTCGAAGTTTGATGAATAATAAACAACATCAAATCATTTCTTATGCGGGAATAATACTCTTAGCCATCATATGGTGGCCAATGGCAATAATAGCTCTCTTTTTTTCTGCTGCCAAACATCCTGGACCTCTAGATGATGTTTCCAAACTTACTTGGAAGAGAAAAGTAGGTGCAATTATTTTAGTTATTGTCTTTATCCTTTCAGTAGTTCCTATGGGAATGCCATTTTAAATAATACTTAATTTTAGAAGAAAAATCAAATATAACTATTTAATTTTTTGAATGACCTCCTTTGCAAAAAGAGTTAATGATTCAAAGTTAGAGACATCAGAAAAAAATAACATGAAGTATGTCACCCCAAAATTAGTGTAGTATTGAATTTGTTCTAGAAAATCTTGAGGTGTATAAACAAAATTTTCGTGCATAATGTGGTCTTTAAAAAAATCTTTTGAAACTGAATGAGAAAAATTTTCTTCTAGGAATTTTCTTTCAGTTCCAATATAGATTTGACCTATAGGCCAACAGGACTTTTCAATTTCATTGAAAGCTCTTCCAATTCTTTTGCAATATCTTCTTAATATCTCAAGTTTACGATGATACAATTCTGGAGAAGAAAGATAACCCCAATCAAAGCGATCTGCATACTTTGCAGATAATTTAAGCATTAGTTGTTCTCCTCCACCACCTATAATTAATGGTGGATGAGGCTTTTGAAGAGGTTTGGGTTCACAATTAGCATTCCTAATTTTGTAATGTTTACCCTTGAAATATACATTATTTTGAGTCCAAAGTTTTTTTATGATCTTGACTGCTTCTTCTAAACGTTGTATCCTAATTTTTGGTGAATTAAAAGTAAAACCATATGCCCAGTGTTCCCTTTTTTGAATTCCTGCTCCGAGACCTAATTCTAGTCGTCCATTTGATATATTGTCAACGGTCGCTCCCATTTTGGCAAGCAAAGCTGGATTTCTAAATGAGTTACATGCGACCATAGTGCCTAATCTTATTTTTTTGGTTACCTTCGCTAGAGCCGAAAGAGTTGTCCAGCATTCATAAATTGGTTTTTTATTCAGCATCAAATGGTCATCTAACCAAATTGAAGAGAATTCAAGTTGTTCACATTTCAAGGCTACATCTTGAAGTTGATTAAAAATTTGGGAATCATTTTTGCTTTTGAAGGCATAGAATGGAAGAAAAACGCCAAACTTGATTTGTTCTGGCATATGATTCTCCTAGGTTAATTGAATACTATCTATTATTGGCACTGAAATAAATAAAAGTAAAAATAATAACAGCAATTCTATAATACAGCTACATATACTTTCGTTTTGTCTAGCTTATTTTCGTGCCATTTAGTATCTATATCACTAAGGTCCGTTGTGACGTGAATTTTTTTCGCACGTACAAGTTCTTTCATTTCATCGATGTATGGTTGTAACAAATTTATGTCTTTAATTTCAAGTTTTGCAATAAATACTGCATTAACTATATCAGTAGGCGAGAAACCTAAATCTTTTCTGAGTGCTTGTATACGACGAGCTAGATCACGCATTAAACCTTCTCCCTCAAGAGAATCATTTCGTATTTTATCAATTAAGATCTGTATTTGACCTTCTGAAGCTGTTGCCCATTTTTCGGTATTAAAATCAAGTGCTTTGTCTGAATATTCAACTGCTTTTATATTTCCTAATTCCAAAAACAGCGATTCCAGTTTTTGTATAGCCAACTTAACCTTCTTAGGGGCTATTACTATTGCTTTTGCTAGTGGCCATCGACGTTTTAGTTGAGATTTTTGTCGCGCTGTATATAATATGGGTAGAGTTTGTAAAAGTATGTCAAATTCAGTTTCTAGAGTAGGATCTTGCAGTTCTTTGACTGATTTAGGCCAATTTTCCATATTCACTGTTTCGGGTAGTGAATCATCCAATTTTTTGAAGACTGTTTGGTACAGGGCTTCGCTAAGATATGGTGTAGTTGGATTCGATAATAGAACAAGTATTTTTAGGGTACTCCATAGGGTTGCATAGACTGCTAATCTACGATTTAGTGTTTCTGGATCATCGCTCCAAAGATCTCTTCTAATCATGGGGACATATTCACGACTAAAAATGTTGACTATGAAATCCTCTAATTCGGATAAAGCAAAATTGAATTCGCATTCTTGTGCTTTTTCAGTAAATTCTTTAATTAATCCTTGTAATTTGGATAAGAGCCACTTATCTGGTGAATTTAACAAATTTTCTTTTTTTGCCCAAACTAATGTGTGTGTTTTTGGAGAGAAATTATCGTATTCTGAATTTTGCATAAAAAAGTTGTGAAGATAATAAAGAGTACTTAAAACTTGATAGGGTCTTCCCTTCAATTCTTTTGGATCAAAATTCATCGAATCAATTGGTGAGCATTTCCACAAGAAGTAGAATCTCGTTATGTCTGCTGAACGTTCATGTAACAATTTGTTGATTTCTAAAACATTTCCTAAACTTTTGCTCATTTTTCTACCTTTTGCATCCAGAACAAATCCTTGGAATAGGAATTCATTATAGGGTGCTTCTGGTTTGCCTGTGTATATTATGTGCTCAAGTAGAAGTGAATTTGCCCAACCTCTAGTTTGATCAACTGCTTCGGTTAGAAAGTCTGTTGGGACTAATTGTTCGAATTCCTGGTCTGTAAATCTTGCATATGGTGAGGCTCCGCTGTTATGCCAGACATCCAAAACAAAGGATTCTCTGATCATTCTGCCTCCACAGTTTTCACATTTCAGCATAATACGATCTATCCATGGTTTATGAAGCTCGAAATTAAGGTCTGGAAGTTCAATAGCTTTTTCACGTATCTCTTGTTTGCTAGAAACCAAGGTTTTTTTACCACAATTCTCACAAACCCAAATAGGTAAAGGTGAACCCCATACTCTGTCTCTGGATATGCACCAAGGTTTTCCTTCCTTAAGAAAGGCAAGAAATCTGTTTTTTGGGCTTTCATAGAAATATTTTACTCTCTGGGCAGCTTCCATCACTTTATTATTTATTTTATTCGTCCAAATGAAGTACTCTCGTCGAGCCAACCATATTAGTTTATGGTGAGAACGCCAACAAGTAGGATATTCGTGTTTAACTTTGCCGATTTTGAGGAGAAGTCCCCTTTTTTGGAGTTCTTCAACTACCATATCGTCTGTTTTTCTAACAAAATTCCCTGCGAATTTTCCTGCTTCCTCCGTAAATATTGCCTGTTCATCGAAAGGAGCAAACATAGGTAGTTTTCGATTTTGAGCTGCTGAATAATCATCCTCACCATTTGCAGGAGCAAGATGGACTACACCTGTTGCTGTGGTAACATCAACAAAGTCTTCAGCAACAACAGTATGGATTAAAGGATTTTGGTCAAGTTCTTTCTGTTTGGGGATCAAATCATTAAAAGGATACTCATATTTTGTACCCACAAGGTCTTTTCCCTTAATTGTTTTTAGAAGTTGGTAGTTTTCTATTTCGAGTTTCTGCATAATTGGTTCGATACGCTCTTTGGCTAGAATCCATGTTTCTTCTCCAACTTTTACTTTGGAATAATCTTCCTTTGGATTTACTCCAATAATTAGATCTGTAATTAGAGTGAAAGGCATTGTTGTCCAAATTATAAAATATTCATTTTTCTTTCCCTTTATTTGGAATTTAAAATGCATTGAGGGGTCTTCTACTTCTTTGTAGCCTAACCCTACTTCGGCATTGCTTAGAGATGTTTGGCAATGAGGACAGTAGGCCACTACATAGTGGCCTTCTCCAAGCATGTTTTGGTCCCATGCACGCTTAAGATATTTCCATTCTCTTTCGATGTAATGGTCTTGATGAGTAAAATATGCTTTTTCCTGATCAATAAACATACCAAGCATTGAATCAGCTTCAACCCAAAGTTGGTGATATTTCATAATGCTTTTCTTGCATTCTTCAACAAATCGTTCTTCGCCTACCCGTTCAATTAGTTCTTTTTTATTTTTTGCTCCTAGTTTTTTTTCTACTTCTAATTCTACGGGTAAACCTTGGGTATCCCAACCAGCCCAAAATGAAACGTAGTAGTTTTGCATTGTTTTAAAGCGGTAATGGAAATCTTTTATTACTCTACCCCGGGCATGACCTACATGTTGAATTCCATTTAGAGTTGGTGGTCCTTCAACATATCCTAACATTTTTTTGTTATTTCTTTGTCTATACTCTGAGGTTTTTTTAAGTGTTTTATTTTTTTCCCAAAA
Organism: Candidatus Bathyarchaeota archaeon; assembly: GCA_007050885.1. The sequence continues at coordinate 16,011 of SMYQ01000302.1, read as the reverse complement.
TGCGCGAACTTCGTTTTCAAGCTCGAGCGGATTGTATTTTTGGGGTAACGATAAATTAGAATTAGGCTTGAATTTCGCGGTCACCGCTCATCCACGACACCAGATTAAACCCTTGAAATGTAAACCTTAAATATAAAGCTTTAAAGCAGTTTTACTTGTACCATTCTAGACTTTCTTCTATGTACTGGATAAAACTGTTAAAGAATTGCTTGATGTCGTCGGATAAGTTTGTTTGTAATATTAGAGTTCTTGATTGAATTGCATATTTTTTTGATATTTGTTTAGCTTTATCTAAACCACCAGTTTCTTTAAGCAACTGTCTTGCTAAGTCTTTTTCTCCGTAACTTAAAAATTGTTTTCCTAGAAGACATTTAAGAGCTTCAGTTTTTTGTGAATCTTCAGAATTTAGGGCACATATAATATGAAGGGGTTTCTTGTTTTTTGAAATGTCAAGACATGTTGATCTGCCATATTCTTCTTTTTTTGCAAAGCTATCTATAATATCATCTTGAATATCAAAAGAATAACCTAAATTTTCAGCTGCTTTCTCTAGGAGTTTTAAATCATTTTCAGGAGCATCACCTAAGATAGCTCCTGTAAGCAATGTGACTTTAAAAAGTGTAGAAGCTCTTTTGCTAGCCATAACTGTCCATTCATCCACTTGAACATCTTTTTGTTCAAAAAGCAGATCAAGAATTTGGCTCTCATTAACATCACGATATCCATTAAAGGACAAACCCAAGACTCGACCAATCAAGTTTGAGGAAAAACTGGAACTAAGTATTACTTGATTAGCTAAAGAATAAATCATATTTCCTGCAAAAACTGCAACAGAATCACCAAATCTATTATCATAAGGGCTATAATTATTCATAAACTTCTTATGTAAAGTAGCTCCTCCTCTTCGGTTAACATCTAAATCAACCAAATCGTCGTGAACCAGAATAGCATGACGATAAAGTTCTATACCAACACAGATTTTTAAAATATTTTCATCAACCTTTCCCGAATAACCTTTGTAAACAAGTAGTGTACTACAAGAAGCTAGTCGTTTACCTTTTCGTAGTATGAACTCTTGAATATCATCATAAATTTTTTTAATAAATGGATGATAATTTTTTGCTTCTTCTGTAGTTTCATCAAGAAACTTTCTAAGGTATTCCTCGATGATTTTACTATATTTTTCTAATGTTCTCTCCCAACTCATAATAATTCAACCAACAAGAATTTTTTCCCCAAGAAAGAAATTATTGAGGCAGATTTTCTGTCTTCTTTTTATGTCGTAATTCCAATTCCTCAAATATACTGTTAAGGGAATAGCCTTTTTGGGCAAATGAGACTAAAATATGGAAAAACAAATCTGCTGCTTCATATGTAGCTTCTTTGGAGTTATTTGATTTAATAGCAAGAATAAGCTCAGTTGATTCTTCTCCGATCTTCTGGAGCACTGCATTCTCTCCCTTGGAAGTTAAATAAGAAACATAAGATGATTCGCTAGGATTACTAATCCTCTCTTTAATAACCTCAAAAAGTCTTTCAAGCATCTTCGAATCAATAATTTTCTTTTCTTCCACTTTTACAGGTTTATAGAAACATGTGTCCTCCCCGGTGTGACATACTGCGCCTACTTGTTGAACTTTAAATAATATTGAATCATTGTCACAGTCTAATAATGCATTTTCCACTAAGGAAAAATGGTTAGATTCTTCACCTTTCATCCAGATTCTGCCTTTAGTTCGGCTCCAAAAATGCATTCTTCCACTTGACAAAGTCAAACTCAGTGCTTCTTTATCCATAAAAGCTTGCATCAACACATTATTATTTGATGCATCTTGAACAATAACAGGAACAAGACCATCCTCTTTCTCGAAATTCACTTTAGATATGAAATTATTAATTTCTTCCCTATTCATTTTCAACAACGTTTACCATCCAACTAAGCTAATCTATGCGCATCGGAACCCCTTTTTCTAGAAGGTACTTCTTAACTTCTCCCACAGAATATTGACTTCTATGGAAGATGGAGGCAGCTAGAGCAGCATCAGCTTCCCCTGTTGTTAAAACATCATAGATATGATCAAGATTTCCTGCTCCTCCACTTGCAATAATAGGTAAATTCGTTATTCGACTCATGGCACGTGTTAACTCTAAATCGTAACCAGTTTGTACTCCATCACAGTCCATGCTTGTTGGTAGAATTTCACCTGCACCTAAATCTTTAACTTTCTTAGCCCAAGCTAAAGCGTCTATTCCCGTTGGAACTCTTCCACCTTCAAGATAGATTTCCCACCAACATCTTCCATTATTTGTGTTAATTACTGTTTCTTGCTGTACATCATTTTTTACATAGACTCTTTTTGCATCAATGGCTACAACAATGCATTGACTCCCAAAAATTTCAGCAGATTCTTCTACTAGTTCGGGTTTATTTACAGCAGCTGTGTTTATTGATACCTTATCTGCGCCGCTAGATAGAGCATTTTGGATATCGGTAATATTTCTAATTCCTCCCCCTACAGTAAAAGGAATCGAAATCATGTCTGCAGTACGTTTAACAACCGCCAAAGTTGTGTCTCTTCTTTCATGAGATGCAGTAATATCTAGAAAAACTACCTCATCAGCCCCTTGCTCTTCATAGTCTGCTGCAAGTTCTGCTGGGTCACCTTCTATTTTTAGATTGATGAATTTTACTCCCTTAACAACCTGACCGTCTTTTACATCTAAACAAGGTATTATCCGTTTAGCTAACATTTTTCTGAAATCTCCATAGCTTCTTTTAATGTGAATTTTTTTTCATAAATGGCTGTGCCAACAATTACTCCTTCTACTCCGATTTTTAATAACTCGATCAAATCTTCCAACTTGGCTACTCCACCGGAAGCAATAACTGGAATATCAACAGATTTGACTAAATGTAATGTCTTTTCTATTTGTGGTCCCTTTAAAGTTCCATCCACACTAATTGGAGTGAAAATTAAGCAGCCTATATCCAAGTTTTCATATGATTTAGCAAGGTCTAAATAATTCACATTTGAATCGTTTTTCCAGCCATGAAATGCGACCTTTCCATTTTTTTCATCTATAGCAATAGCTATACTCTTAGATCCATATTTTTTCACAGCGTCTTTAATTAAATCAGGATTTTTTATTGCTGCCGTTCCGAAAATAACCCTATATGAACCAAATTTGAGCAGCTTATCAGCTTTTTGAATGGTTCTGATTCCCCCTCCGATTTGAACGTTTACATTTGAATTTTCTAAAATTCTCTTAATAACGTCTATATTCTGCCCAAATCCCAGTGCGGCATCAAGATCTATAACATGGATAAGCTCTACTCCTTGGTTTTCTAATAATTGGGCCGCTTCCAATGGATCATCATAGTAAACTTTGTACTTTTTTGGATCTCCACGTAAGAGGCGTACACACTTACCTCCCATAATATCAACAGCTGGAATAATTTTCATATATTCTACCTCTTTACAATATTCACAAAATTTTTGAGAATAGTTAAACCAGTTTTACTACTTTTTTCGGGATGAAACTGTGTGGCAAAAAAATTCTTTTTTGCAACCATAGATGCAAACCTGACTCCGTATTCAGTACTTGCAATTATAACATCAGAATTCCTAGGTTGAGGGTAATATGAATGAACAAAATAAACGTATGAATGATCCTTAACTCCATCTAATAAGGGATGAAACTGTGCAAAGTCGATTGTATTCCATCCCATTTGAGGAGTTTTTACGGATTCAGGTAGCTTTACAACTTCTCCCGCTAAGAAATTTAGTCCATTGATTGAACCTCCTTCTGTGCTTCTTGTGAAAAGAAGTTGAAGTCCCAAACAAATTCCAAATATTGGTTTTCCGTTCCTTGCAGCTTCAGATACAATATCAGTTATCGGAATCATGTTTTTAACTGCTGGAGCAAAAGCGCCAACACCAGGTAGAACAATTGAATCAGCTTTTTTCAGATCTTCAGGACTGTGAGTTACTATAACTTGGGCTCCCGACTTTTCAAGTCCTTTTCGTATGCTTCTAAGGTTCCCTACGCCATAGTTCACTACTGCAATTTTGGGAATCGCTACAAAACCCCCTTTGCACTTGGAACTTTGTCTTCTATTCTAGGCTCGAATTCATATGCTTGCTTCAATGCAATTGCCAACGCTTTTACTGCTGCCTCAATTTTGTGGTGTTCGTTGCTTCCATAAATAACTGTGGTGTGAATGTTGGCTTTTGATGCTTGAGCTAATGAGTCAAAAAAATGTTCAATATCTTCAGTTTTTATATCTTCAATTTGGGTTTGCATAAGTCTCAGATTTCTGATACTATATGGTCTACCCCCTAGATCTATTGTGGCTCTTGCTAGAGATTCATCCATTGGCACATAGGCTGATCCAAACCGTTTAATACCTTTCCCCTTGTTTTTTGCTTTGTTTAATGCTTCACCTAATACTATTGCCACATCTTCACTAATGTGATGAGTTAAGTCTCCGCTAGCTTTGATTTTGAGATTGAAAAGACTATGTTTAGCAAGGGTGACTAAAATATGATCGAGAAACTCGATGCCAGTTTTGACATCTGATGTTCCTTGTCCATCTATGTTTAATTCTAAGGTTATATCAACTTCTTTGGTTTTCCTGTTAGTTTTTATTATCCTCAATTCAATCATTTCCTTGTAAATTTATAAATAAATGTGGAATATCATTCACATCAGTTAATATTGCATCAGCCTCATGTTTATGATATTCATTAAAAAGCTTGCTTAAATCTTCTGACGAAGAGGATACCCCAAAAAAAAATAAGTTTTTAATCCCCGCCATTTTCGTTTTTTCAACTAATATAGCGTCTGCTATCCCATCTCCAATATACACAATCCCTGTTCCATCATCTGAAATTTTTTTGATTAACTCAATAAAGAGAGTTGGATTAGGTTTTCCAAGTGTTTCCATGTCAGTTTCAGATTTTAGCATATCACCAAGAAAAACAGATTGATTTTCATCAAAGTATTCAGTGAATCCGTATTTTTCTAGGATATATATTCCCTGTGGTTTAGGGCGCCCAGAATATATACCGAATCTACCAAACTTATTACTCAAAAGATTTAGAGTCTCGTTAGTAGGGATAAACTCTTCTATATCAATAAAATTTCCTTCAAAATTAAAGAATGAAGGTTCACAATAGACTTTTTCGTACAATTCTTTCCCCAGATATAATTCTTCAAACAACCGTTTCAAAAGATCGGGGTTTTCAAGGTCATAGGGAATCAATTGCCTAATAAGCAACTGTTTAGTCTCCAGAACCTCTGGGTCAATACCTATAAGAGATGTTTCTATTGGTTTTGGTTTTGAAAGACTAGCTTGTGCCAAAAAAAGATCCAAACCAACAATTTTATCCTTTTTTAAATTTGCCAGATCAATTCCGTTGATTTTATTATCTCTAAGAAATTTTCCTAACTTTTTCAATTCAAGAATAAAACTTTTGATATCAGAGAACTTAATACTTTCACATTGTCTTTGGAATATCTGGAGAACTTTCTTTTGTTCCAGCTGTCTAAGGATAAGATTCATGTAATAAAGGATTAATGAATAAGATAATTTCCAATCGTTGTTGTATAATCCTGTATCCTTAAATTTTTGTATATCCTTTAAAGTAACCAGTTTCCCCTTTTCTCCTTCAATTCCCAATAATTCTAGAAAATAGTAGTCAACTACTTTTCTTATTGTTTGACGATAAGACTGACTGGTTTGAGAAAGCACGCCATCAAAATCAAAGATTATTTTACATACATTTAGAAGAGATTTTTCGGAATCTTTCCTAACATACATTCGCTTTTCCTTATCCAGCAATTTATAAGACATTTTTTATTCCTCTAGGGAAGCCTTCAATGCTGAAAGGAATGCTTGATTCATTTTTCGGCTTCCAATAGTGACCCTTATGCAATTCTCCAGTAATTGAAGGTGACCTCTATCTTTTACCAAAACTTTTCTTTTTTCTAACCGTTCTGTGAGCGCATTGGAATTTAGCTTATCTCTGGATACCTTAAAAAGAATAAAATTTGCATCAGAAGGATAAGGATCTATTCCATCGATTTGCTTGAGATTATCCATTAACCAGATTCTTTCATTAATTACAATATCTATCTGGTTTTTAAAAAAGTTCCAATTTTTAAGAGCTGAAACAATTGTTTGCTGAGTTACCGAATTCACATTGAATGGTCCCATAACTCTCTGAACATATTTCACGATGTGTTTGCTTGAAACAAGATAACCTAGACGAAGCCCCGCTAAACCGAAAGCTTTTGAAAAACTGCGTAACAATACAAGATTATCATAGTCTCGAACATATTTTATTATAGAATTTGAAGCGAAGTCACCGTATGCTTCGTCCACAACTACAATCCCTTTGAATTCTTCTAATAGAGTTTTAATCTCCGAATCTTTGAACTGATTACCAGTGGGATTATTCGGAGAACAAATGAAGAGCAATTTTGTTTCTTTATCCGCTCGCTTTAATATTGAATCGATATTTAAACTGAAGTCACGTTTTAGCATAATAGTGACTTTTTTACCGCCATAGAGCTCAGTAAAGAATGTGTACATGGGAAAGCTTGGCTCAACAATAATCACTTTTGATTGATTTCGAATAAAAACCTTCATTAGAAGATCCATTAGTTCATCTGCACCATTTGCCACAGAAATTTCAGATTCATCAAAACCGACAAAGTTTGCTATTGCTTCTACAGCCATTATCCCACGAGGTGGAGGGTAAGAACGAACATCAATTGATTTACAAGTTTCCATTAACAGATTATTAATAGCATCCTTAGATATTGCGAAGTTTTCATTAAGATTCATTTTTATTATTCTTTTATCAGTTTTTTTTTCTAGTATAGTTTTGACTTCATAGCTAGAAAGATTTCTAACTTCCTTTTGAACTAGATTTTTTATTTTCATTTTTCTTTATCTTCCCTAATTGTTACAGCCTGTGAGTGTGCATCGAATCCTTCCATTTTGGCAATGCTTACTGTAGTTTCTTTCAAGTTTTGGTATCCTGTTTTGGTGCATTTAAGAAAGTTTATTGTTTTAACAAAATCTAGGCTTGAGAGTCCAGAATAGATTTTTGCATAACCTGCAGTTGGTAAAACATGATTTAAACCTGATGAATAATCGCCAAATGAAACTGGAGAGTATTTTCCCAGAAAAATTGCTCCTGCATTGCGGATTTTTTTCATAATCTTTTCTGGAGATTTTGTTTGTATTTGCAAATGTTCAGGAGCAATCAAATTTGATATTTCGATGGCTTCATCGATATCTTTGACAATTATAATCAAGCCTTTTTGTATTGAAGACTTGATGATTTCGATTCTAGAAAGTGATTGCATCTGATCTTCAATTTCTTTTTTTACTTTCACTGCTAATCTTTTGGAGGTAGTCAAAAGATTTGACCAAGCCTGGGGATCGTGTTCAGCTTGTGCAAGAAGGTCAGCAGCAATAAAAGAGGCGTTGGCTGTTTCATCTGCGATTATAATTATTTCGCTTGGTCCAGCAGGGATATCTATTGCAACGTCTTTGTTTACTTCAAGTTTTGCGGCTGTTACGTAAATATTTCCTGGACCCACAATTTTATCAACTTTTTTTACTGTATCTGTGCCATAAGCCATAGCGGCGATTGCCTGAGCGCCTCCAATTTTATAAAACTCATTTATTTCGGCAATATCTGCTGCAACAAGAAGTGCAGAATTAATATTTCCATCTTTTTGAGGAGGCGAACATGCTACAATTTTCTCGACACCTGCAACTTTTGCTGGAATGGCACACATAAGTAGCGAAGAGGGATAGGCCCCTTTTCCACCTGGTGTATAGATTCCAATAATATCTAATGGTCGTATCACCTGCCCTACCTTTACACCTTCTGTCATTTCCACATTCCATTCGGCTTTTAGTTGCTTACTGTGGAATAGAGCGATGTTTTCTGCAACTTTTTTTAACGCATTAATTTGTTTCTTTTCAAGTTTTTTGTAGGCTTCTTTGATTTCTTTTTCTGAGACTTTAAATTCTGAAAGGTTAAGGTATGCCTTGTCAAATTTTAGGGTATATTTTAAGAGAGCTGCGTCACCTTCTTCTTTAACATCAACTATTATTTTTTTAACTTTGTTAAGAATTGCCGATAGGTCATCTTTTCCTCTTTTTAGTAATTTACTTAGTTCTTTTTTTCTAAATTCGTCAGAAGAAATGATTCGCATTTTATAATCCCCTCTGTAATTTGGATTGTAATTCGCAGATATCTTTCTCAAATGTCCGGTAGGCAATTTTATTACAAGCCAATCTACAAGTTGAATTTAGAATTTCTCCAATTATCCTTAGCTTGTTTTTTCTCAATGTTTCTCCGGTTGAAGTTATGTCTACAATCATCTGAGCCAAATCTAATTTTGGTGCAAGTTCAGCCGTTCCGTTTACTTCAAGTACTTCTACTTGCTTCCCAAGTTTTTCAAAATATTTTCGAGTTATTGTTGGGAATTCTGTTGCTATTCTTGTTAAAGCTGGAATATCATTTACTGATTTTATTGAAGAATCTTCGGGAACTGCCAATACTAGAGTTGCTTTTCCGAATTCTAGATCAAGCAATTCTAGAACATCTGCTTCTCTTTCCAAAATTAGATCGTGCCCTGTTATTCCTAGGTCTACAGACCCGTAGTGAACGTAGACGGGGATATCGTTGGCTCTAGCAAAAATTGCTTCATAATTTGGGTTAGAAGTTTTAGATATGTATGTTCTTTCCTCTTCTATTACAGTTATACCTCCACGATCCAAAGCATCAATGGCAGGTTGTTTAATGCGTCCTTTGTTGGGTATAGCAATACGAATTTTCTTTCTCAAGTAATTTGACCTCCGATGTTCTTCAGGAAAGTTTGGAATGTTATCTGTGTCTTGGAATCAGATTTGATATTATAAACTGTTAAACGATTTTTTAATGATGAGTTTATAAAAAGAACGTAATCTATCTCTGAGAGTTTTCCGAATTCAACTGTTTTTTCAAAATTCCTATCCTTTATGTCTATTGAAGCAACTATTCCTGAATCACGAAGAGTTTGAACTGCTTCAATAGCTTCACCAATGAAGTTTGATGAAACAATCACTTTTGTTTTTGTTTTATCTGGAAAGTTGAAACCTTGTACTTCGAGAGCTTGGATAAGTTTTCCTATTTCTAATGCAAAACCTGTTGCAGATAACTGAAGATTTCCAAATTTCTCGATAAAATTATCGTATCTTCCTCCACTGCCAATAGGAAGACCAAGATTTGGGACAGATGCCTCGAAAACCATTCCAGTATAATAATCAATCTTTTTTGTTAATGAAAAATCGAAGAAAACGTTGTCTTCGATTTTATATTCTATTAGCATCTTTTGAAGATCTATTAAGTTTCTTAGTTGTTTGTTTGCTTTTTCATAATTTGAACCATTTAGAGAAATTGAAGATACTTCATTTAATTTTCTGCATTCAGAGAGTTCAAGAAAAACATCTTTTAGATTTGAAGGAAAATTGTTTTTTTCCATAAATTTTTTTAGGCCAACAAAGTCTCTGGATCCTAGAATAGTACGAAGAGAGTTTTTTTGTTGGTTATTCAATTCTGCTACAGTTATAAGGTTTTTTAGGAGACTGGCATGACCCAAATCAATTCTTATTTCAGTTAGACCTACCTTTTTTAGGGACGATATCAGGAGTGATAAGATTTCAGCATCTGCTTTAGGAGTATTACATCCAATAAGTTCAACTCCTGCTTGACAGAATTCTCTTTCTCTTTTTAGATATGATTGACTATAACGAAAAACATTGTTAATATAAAATAGGCGAATAGGTTCTGGTGCAGATTGCATTCTTGTTGTTACAATTCGGGCAACGGGTGCTGTCATTTCAGGGCGTAGTGCTAATAATTTTCCATCAAAATCTTGGAACTTAAACATAGCTTCAATAAGTTCTGATCCCACACCAGTAGATAATGTTTCTACAAATTCAATGGTAGGAGATCGAACTTCATTATAGTCCCAGAGGTTAAAAATTTCTTTTAATTGGTCCTCAACATACTGGTATTCTTTGATTTCACTAGGTAAAATATCTCGAGTTCCTTTGGGTGTGTGTAGTCGTGTGAATTTTATTCCTCCTATTTGTCTATTTTTACCTTAATGGGTAAGTAGTGGGTTGAAACCCATAATCCGCACATCTTATATAAAGGTTTCCGGAAGAAATATTGGAGATTAAGAGATGCGGATGACTGAAATTGTAAGAGTTGATTCTAGAGGAAGAATCACTATGCCATCAACTATTCGCGATGCCATAAAACTTTCAGAAGGCATGTATGTTATGTTGATAGCCGATCTGGATAAAAAAGAAATTCGAATTGCCCCATTTGCTGATCCCGAAGCAAAATTGGTTGAAGTAAATATCACATTCTCAGATGCACCAGGTGCTCTGGCAAAAGCGGCAAGTATACTAGCCAATCAAGGTGTTGATCTTTTGTCAAGTGAATCTAGAACTCTTCGAAGAGGAAAATCTGCAGAATGGATTGCGATAGCAGATATTTCTAGATGTAAATGCACTTTGAATGAATTAGAGGAAAAAATAATTACTAAGGGACCGGCAGAAAAAGTTCAATTTCGAAGTTATTCCTAAATGAACCTTCTTATAAATAGCATAAAAGTTATTTTTCAAGACAGTGATGTCGATATGAAAGATAGAGCATACTCAGTGTTTGGAATAATCGGATCTTTATTGCTTTATTTTTCAATTTTAATTTCTCTTATTCTTTCTCCATGGTTCAGTTGGGAAAACAATGCACTTAGCGATCTTGGACATTCAGTAACTAGTGATGCTGCAGCTATATTTAATATGGGTTTGTTGCTTTCCGGGTTTCTGTTGATGGTTTACACTGCAACGGTTTTTAAAAAACATGCAAAGTATAGCAGTTACTGTTTGCTAATTTCAACTTTTTTTGTTCAACTAGTTGCAACATTTAACGAGACTTATGGTTCAATTCATTTTGCAGTAGTAGTACCCCATTTCATAATGTTAAGTCTAACATCGATTGTCTATACTGTAGAGAGAAAGTCAACTTTTGCTTTTGCTAGTTTCCTGATTGTTATGTTTTCTTGGCTAATTTATTCTTTAGAAATATTCAATGTTGGCATTGCTGTCCCAGAAACAATTTCAAAAATTGTTGTTTTATGGATTATGTACTCCGCCATTAAAATATACAAAGGGGAAAATAATTTTTAATAAACTGTGATGCTTCTAGTTCCTGGTAATCTTCTTATTTCACTGATAAGTTCAGAGGGAATTTCTCCTTCTAGTATAAGTGTTAATTGTGGATGAATACTTGTGCTAGGATCTTCTGCCAAAGCTTGTCTAATACTGAGACCACATTCTGATACTTTTTTCGTAACGTCCGCTATTATTCCTTTTTGGCGAGCGTTTTCAGGAATAAATACGATAACGCTTAGATTGAATTCTCGGGCAACTTCCTGAAGCGAACAAACCTGTCGAAGATTCATGTAGATGTTCTTTAGTTCTGTTTTTTTAAGTATCGTTTGAACTGTACTATCAACAGCTCGGCGTTCTACTCCTACTTCTTTTCCGATTTGAGTGTGGGGTATCTCTATTCCGCCACTAACTACTTTTCCTTCTTGGTTTACTTGGAATCCTCTTTCAAAAAGCAGTTGGGCAACACGTTCCTGGGCTGGAAAATCTTTGAAAAATTTTCTAATTTGACTCCACATAGATAATACGCTCAGGATTATTTTTGTACGGCAAAGCTTATATAAATGCTTCAGGGTAAAAAAAGTTAATTCTTAAATCTAAAAAAGTGATTATCTATGGCGTCTAAAAAGATATTGTTAGAAGAAGATGAAATTCCCAAACAATGGTACAATATTTTACCAGATCTTCCAAAACCATTACCACCTATGATTCACCCACAGACCAAAGAGAAAGTCCAACTTCCACCACCGCTATTCCCTCTTGAGTGTCTCAAACAGGAATATAGTATGGAACGATGGATAAATATTCCAGAACCAGTTCGAGAGGCTTATCTAATATGGAGACCCAGCCCACTGATTAGGGCGACAGGTTTAGAAAAAGCTTTGAAAACTCCTGCAAAAATTTACTACAAATATGAAGGAGTTAGCCCTTCTGGTAGTCACAAAACAAACACTGCTGTTGCTCAAGCATATTATGCTTCAAAAGAAGGATTAGAAAGAGTTACAACAGAAACGGGTGCTGGACAATGGGGTTCTGCTCTTTCATATAGTGCACAATTATTTGGAATAGATGCAACAGTTTACATGGTAAGCGCAAGTTATCATCAGAAACCATATAGAAAGGTGATGATGGAAACTTGGGGTGCCGAAGTTTTCCCAAGTCCAACAAACAGAACAAAAAGTGGAAAAGCTATTCGAGAAGCCGATCCCAACAGTACAGGTAGTCTTGGAATAGCTATTAGTGAAGCAGTTGAAGAAGCCCTTACTACCGATAATGTGAAGTATACGATAGGAAGTGTTGTCAACCATGTCTTGCTTCATCAAACTGTTATAGGCTTAGAAACTCAGAAGCAATTAGCAATGGTGAATGAATATCCCGATCAAATTATTGGCTGTATTGGCGGAGGAAGTAGTTTCTCAGGTCTTTATTGGCCATATTATTATGATAAGATAAAAGGTAAAGCTGACAAGGAGGCAGAATTTATTGCTGTTGAGTCTTCTGCAGTTCCCAAAGTTACAAAAGGATACTATACATATGATCACGGGGATACAGCAAAAATAATACCTTTAGTTAAAATGCATACAGTCGGTCATACCTTTATACCTCCACCAATTCATGCTGGTGGATTACGTTATCATGGAATGGCTCCAACTGTTAGTCTTCTTAAAGAGGAAGGAGTCGTAAAGTCAAGAGCTTATAATCAGATTGAAACATTTGATGCTGCAAAATTATTCACCAACACTGAAGGAATTATTCCAGCTCCCGAACCATCACATGCTATAAAGGCTGCAATTGACGAAGCACTCAAATGTAAAGAAACAGGCGAAGAGAAAACTATATTATTCTTATTATGTGGTCACGGTCACTTTGATATGCAGGCTTACGATGATTATAACAGCGGAAAGATGCTTCCATATGAATACCCACAAGAGAAAGTCAATGAAGCAATGAAGAAACTCAAAGAATTATATCCCTGGCTAAATGATGACCTAACAGCGATGACATAAGGTAAGATTCTACAAATCTACCTTTTTCTTTTTTATTTTTTAATATATAAAGAATTTATTTTTAATTATTTTCAATAATTATCCATAGATGATTTAATATTTTTTATATATCCTAGATTCAAGACTAAAAAGAAAATTAAAGTCTTGAACCGGCAATAACCATAGCTCTGGCAATCATCGAAATACCGATTATTATTAATAATAGGGACCAGAAAACAAACCATTGTGTCGTTTCAATAAGAAAATTTTGAATTAGAAAACCTGCTCCAAGCCAAAAAATCAAGTTTCCAACTATTTCTGCTTTTTTCCCCCATGAAGATTTGGCTAAAAATCTTAGCAATAGCATAACAATTTGGAATGCAACTAGAGCGAAACTCAACAATTGTACCGTTTCATACAAAACAATATGACTGTTTGGAGATACCGGTCCAGGAAGAATAATATCACTATTAGGAACATCCACAAGATCAAAACTTGTAACGAAGTCTAAAAAGTTATCAAATAAGTTGGGGGTAGTCGCCAATAAAACCCCAATTAGAACCAAAAAGAATCCTACTGAAATGGCGGTGAATATTGCTTCTCCTCCCATCTTCATTGATTTTTTGTTTTCCTTCAAAATATGCACCACTATGAATACATTCTAAGCGATAGCGCTTATAATATTTCCCAATCAATTTCTAGGTGTATATTTTATATACCCAACAATATGATAATATGGTTAAGGTGAATTTTATGCCATATTGTCCTAAGTGTGGCTCAGAAGTTAAAGAGGAAATGGTTTTCTGTTCCAAATGTGGTGCAGCTTTAAAAGTAAAAGAAACTAGTTCATCGATGTCAGCTGAACATTACAGAGGTGAAAAAACAGAGAAGCAAGAGAAACAAGAAAAGCAAGAAAAAAATGAAAAAAACGAGAAAGAGGAGCAACAAGAGAAATATGAGAAACAACAATACGGTATTTTGGGTCCACTGGTTGGAGGTTTAATCATGATTCTTATCGGGGTTATGTTCTATCTCTCATTAATCGGAGTATTTACTTTTCGTTCAATTTTTCCATTTGTCTTAATCATAATTGGAGCAATAGTTATAATTGGAGTTCTTGTTGGCTCATTTATGGCTAAAGGAAGAAATCCAAAAACTTAGATAAAACTGCAAAATTTCTCTAAGAATTAACTTCAAAGACGTTTATTTTTGGTCGATGAGTTAGTCATGAGTGGTATAGATATTTTAAAGCATATAGTTAATCCGTGGCATGAATCTCTAAAAGATCCTGTCGCTTCACAAAAACAAACATTGAAAAATTTGGTTGATGAATATGCGAAAACAGATTATGGAAAAAAACATTCAATCAATGAAGTGAAAGATGGAAATACTTTCCGAGCAAATTTTCCTTCAGTTAATTATCTTGGGCTTACAAAGTATTTTAATGAAGTTAAATCGGGCAATTATGCCGCGATATTATCTGAACCCCCTGAATGCTGGGTTATGACCCGAGGTTCTACAGGTAAATCTAAGGTTTTGCCTGTTACAAAAACTCATATAGAGCAAATTTTTTGGTGTGGAGCAAGAGCAATTACAAATTATGCACTTAGGAAAAAAAGTATGGATGCCCTTTCTGGTAAGATATTGAATCTTAATTTTCCTTCAGAAGTAACTACTCTTGATTCTGATGGAAAAAAAATTGTTTATGGATACAGTTCAGGTACGTATGCAAAACTCAATCCTATGCTTAATCAGGTCAGTCTTATACCAAGACAAGAACAAATTGATGCTTTAGGTTTTGGAATTACAAGATCAGATTGGGAAAAAAGGTTCGAACTTGTCTATCAGCGAGCTCTTGACCAAAATGTAGTGGCTACGATTGGTGTAACTCCAGTGATTCTTTCATTTGCTAAATATGTTAAAAATAGACATAAAAAATTTCCGAAAGATCTTTGGAATTTTAACGTCTTAGTTTGTACTAGTGTTAGAAAGATTCAGTTCAAGTATGGACCTGTTTTGAGGAAATATTATGGGGATGTGCCTATAGTTGAAATGTATAGTGCAACTGAAGGCGCTTTTGCACAACAGCTCGATGATTTACCGTATGTTTCACCTAATTATGATACATATTATTTTGAAGTTGAAATGGGAAAAGAAACCAAGATGCTCCATGAATTAAAACGTGGCGAATGGGGGAGGTTAATAATATCTTCTTGTTTGTTTCCGAGATATGATATTGGTGATATGATAGAGGCTATGGGAAATAATTATTTTCGAGTCTTTGGAAGAGCCAATATAAGAACTATTTTAGAGCATAGACTCTACAGATTATTCTTTGGTTGGTTGATTTGAAATAATGGATGAAAAGTATCTGAATTTAGAAAATATTATCAACTTATTCAATTGACCAATAATGATTAAGGTGGTATAGTTGAAGATTCTATTTGTCGAGCCTCCGAAGGATTACTGGTTTGTCATGGGAGAATATCTGGCTCCACCGTATGGGATTCTTCAACTTGCAGCTTATTTAGAAAAACAAAATGAGCAAATAGAGATAAATGTGATAGATTGTAATGCAGAAGGATTGGACTGGCAACAATTAGAAAGGCGTATCGAATCTTTTAATCCAGACATTGTTGCTTCAAGCGCACTGGCCACATGTAATACATACGTTACACTTAGAACCTTAGAAATTGCAAAAAAATTGAATCCTGAAGTACTTACAGTTGTAGGTGGACAACATTTTACAGTTTTAGCTCAAGAAAGTTTGGAAAC
>SMYQ01000092.1 GCA_007050885.1 Candidatus Bathyarchaeota archaeon | reverse complement strand
TGAGTAAGAACAAAAACGTAGGAATCACATTAGAAACCAGACCTGACTATGCCACAAAAAACGAAGTTGACAATATGCTCTCTATGGGAGTCACAAGAATCGAAGTTGGTGTACAAAATCTATACAATGACGTCTATGATCTGATAGAAAGAGGACATGACATAAAAGCAGTTACGAAAGCATTTCAGACCCTAAAAGATTCAGGTCTAAAAATAGTTGCTCACATGATGCCTGGACTGCCAGGATCGACCCCACAAAGAGATCTTGAAGCTTTCCAGCGACTCTTTAATGATCCAAATTTCAAACCTGACATGCTAAAAATATATCCATGTCTTGTATTGGAAGGCACGAAAATTCATGAATGGTGGCTTAAAGGATCATACCAACCTTATGATCTTGAACAAACGATTGATCTTATCGCTCAAATCAAGCATTTAGTACCACCATGGGTTAGGATAATGCGAATTCAAAGAGACATTCCAGCCCAGCTCATCGTTGCCGGCGTAACGAAAGGGAATTTAAGAGAACTAGCACTTAAAAAAATGAAAGGGAAAGGTCTAACCTGTAATTGTATAAGGTGCAGAGAGGTCGGCCACAGACTAATGAAAGGAGAAAAACTGCCCCAACCAGACGATCTAAAAATAGTAACAAGAATTTATGATGCTTCTAATGGTGAAGAGATTTTTCTCTCTGTAGAAAATCCTGACTCTGGATGCTTAATTGGATACACAAGATTACGAATTCCTTCAGAACAAGCACACAGAATAGAAATAGCTGGAAAAAACGCTGGGCTGATAAGAGAAATTCATGTTTTAGGTCCCTTGGTCCCAGTAGGAGAAACAGATCCACTTCTCTGGCAGCATAAAGGCTACGGATCCACTCTCTTAAATAAAGCCGAAGAAATAGCTCAAACAGAATACAATTGTAAAAAGATCCTAGTAACCAGTGCTTTAGGATCACGAAGATACTTTATGAAACTAGGATATTCCTTAGAAGGACCTTACATGTCAAAAAAGCTTGAAGGATAAAATCTCCAGAAAAATAAATTGAAGATTTGTGGAGTGAAAATAACGGATTGAACTCAAATGAATTAAAAGGCTACAGAGGGAGCGTCCATGAGCTCTTGAAGCAAATTGACGCCTCAATCGGTGACATGATCGAGATAACAAAAAACGGTGAAAATTATATAGGTGGCTTGATGCCGAGATCAGAATCCGGGGACGATCAACATATTGTGATAAAAATTAAAAGCGGATATAACATAGGAGTCAAAATCGATTCAACAACAAAGATAGCAAAGATCGGTGCCGGAGCAAAACCCACATTTATCAGACCTCCAAGCCCAGACCATAAAAAAGATCTCTCTAAAATTGATATCATAAGTACTGGAGGCACAATCGCAAGCCGAGTCGATTATAGAACAGGAGCCGTTCAACCAGCTTTATCAGCTGCAGACCTGTACAGTTCAATTCCTGAACTATCCGATTTAGCGAACATTAATGCACACATTCTCTATAGTGAACTGAGTGAAAATATATCTCCGCATCATTGGATTGGTATGGCAGAAAAGATCTCAGAAGTAATAAAATCAGGAACAGATGGAATCGTAATATGTCATGGAACAGATACGATGTCATATTCGGCAGCAGCTCTAAGTTTTGCATTGAAAAATCTCCCAGTTCCTGTTATTATGGTTGGGTCTCAAAGGTCTTCAGATAGACCAAGCTCAGATGCGGCTACAAACTTGATGGGTGCAGTTGCTATAGCATCTAAAGCTCCCTTCGCTGAAGTGACAGTAGCGATGCATGGAAACTCTTCAGACAATGAGATTCTAGTTCATAAAGCAACAAAAGTCAGAAAATGTCATACCAGCGGCAGATTCGCATTCAAATCTATTAATGCTTCTCCTATTGCAACTTTCAATATTCAAAACTCATCTCTAAAGATGAATTGGGATCAATATCAGAAACGAGATAGCAATAAGAATCTAACTTTGGAAGCAAAATTCAACGATAATGTTCTACTTCTCAAGTCCTACCCAGGAATGAAAAGCGAGCTAATTGAATGGGCTATAGAAAATTACTCTGGAATTGTTTTGGAAGGTACCGGTCTGGGACATGTAAGCCAAAATCTTCTAAATGCTATAAAAAAAGGAATTGAGAAAGGTGTCTTAGTCTGTATGACATCGCAATGCATCTGGGGGCGAATAAATATGAATGTTTACACGACAGGAAGAGATCTTCTAAGATTAGGAGTTTTACCATTAAAAGACATGCTTCCAGAAACTGCATTAGTAAAGATGATGTGGACTTTTGGGCAGACTACCAAATTAGAAGATGCCAAAAAGATCATGATCACCAATATTGCCGGAGAGATATCTCCTAGAACTTTGCCTGAAGATGTATCTCAATGAAATTAATGAAATTTACAAAAATTTGGATTTTATTTTTAATATCATGAAAAATCAGGAGTAAAAGATTTTGTTTAACCGTAAGAAAGAAGGGATTCATGCAGTTTTAAGTTCTGAAGAAGTTAACACATTAGAATATGATGAAAATGGAAAATCTCAAGTTATAAAGTTAAGAATCGATCTCAAAAATTCAAGCAAAATAATTGCACGAAACATTTGTGTTCTTATCGATTATCCCTCATCTGTTGAAATAGAAACACAGGAAGCTCTTGATGGAACATATTCAATAAGTTCAAAAGCCTATGCGGGATCCACTCTCATCTTTAAAAGACTTACACTAAAAAATGATCTACATTCTCTCCATCCAATAAACATGGACTGGACTCTCATAAAGCTAGGAGTATGTTTCACTAAGAAAGATTATCCAGAAAACATAATCTGGACAACAACATATGCAAATGATCTACCAAAAACACTAGGTGGAATTAGATACATAATAAAAGGAAATAATATTGATGCTTACCCCCTACAAGGCTCTCAAAAAGAAATAGAGAGCATCAGAAAAAAACAACCAGATTGGAAATTCATCAATAAAACTAGAATTGAATCGGGAATCTTAAGAAAGGTTCCTGAATTAACCGAATTTTTCGAGAAATAATTAGTCGTTGAAATAAGACGCTCTATTGAATAAATGAATTCTTAAAAAGTTGATAAATTTGGGGAATAATTATCGCGAAATTGGTTTAAAAGTTGGTTTAGAAATCCATCAGCAGCTCGATACAACACATAAACTGTTCTGTAATTGCCCTCCAGAATTAACTGAACAACCAAATGTCAAATTCGATAGGATACTGAGACCAACTCAAAGTGAACTTGGTCAAGTTGATCAAGCGGCACTATTCGAATTTAAAAAAGGTAAGACGATAGAATATGATGCTTCAACTGATACTTCATGTCTTGTCGAAATGGATGAAGAGCCTCCACACAATCTGAATGAGGAGGCTATCGATATTGCTCTAACAGCATCAATATTGATGAATTCAAAACCTGTTAATGAAATACATGTAATGAGAAAGATAGTGATCGACGGCTCAAACACTACAGGATTCCAAAGAACATGTGTAGTCTCAATTGGAGGCTCAATAGGTAAAGAAAAGAAAATAGGTATTCAACACGTGAGTGTCGAAGAAGATGCTGCCAGAAAGACCGCAGAATTGAAAGGAGTATCAAATTATAGAATAGATAGACTTGGCATACCACTGATAGAGATTGCCACAGCACCACAAATAGAAACTCCAGAAGAGGCAGAAATAGTTGCCCTAGAAATTGGTAGACTACTAAGAGCAACTAGAAAAGTAAGAAGAGGGCTTGGAACAATAAGACAGGATCTCAATATCTCAACAAAGAAAGGAGCCTTAATAGAAGTTAAAGGAGTTCAAAAACTTGAACTCATCTCAGAAATAGTCGATGGAGAAGCATCAAGGCAGACATCACTTCTAGAAATAAAAAAAGAACTCGAAACTAGAAATGTCAAAAAAGATGACATAAAAGAAAACATTCATGATGTCTCCAACCTATTCAGCGAGTCTAGTTCTAAGGTAATTTCATCAAGTTTGAAGAAAGGTGGAGTAGTCTTAGCAGTTCTGCTTCCAGGTTTTGCAGTTTTGCTCGGAAAACAACTGCAGAAAGGTATCCGGCTGGGTACGGAAATGGCTCATAGAGCAATGTATTGGGGTGGAGTTGGTGGTATATTTCATACAGATGAATTGCCTAATTATGGAATTTCGGAACAAGATGTTGATTTGATAAGGAAAAAAGTAAGTGCTTCAGAAAAAGATGCTGTAGTTCTTGTCGCTGATTCAAATCGAAAAGCACAGGACGCCCTTAAAGCGGTTATAGAGAGAGCAAAAGAATGCTTGGATGGAGTTCCAGAAGAGACCAGAGCTGCAAATGAAGATGGAACTAGCAGGTATATGAGGCCAAGACCAGGAGCAGCCAGAATGTATCCCGAAACTGATGTGCCCCCGGTGGTAGTAACAGAGGAAAAGCTCTCTAAACTAAATGCGAATCTGCCCCCAATGCCAGAAGAACTTACAGGCGAACTAATTGAACGGTATAAAATCAATAGAAAACTCTCTGAACAATTGGTAGATTCAGATTATTTGAAATTGTTCGAAGTAATCTCTAAAGAAACCACAATTCCCGCATCCTTCATTGCAACCATTCTAACAGAGGTCATCAAGAGTCTTAGTCGGGAAGGTATTCAAGTCGAAAAAATTACTGATGATAAAATAATTGATGTATTCCAAGCAGTTGACTCAAATCTAACAGCAAAAGAAGCTGTACCGGATCTTCTGAAATGGCTTGCCGAAAACCCTGAGGGTGATGTCAGCAAGGCTATTGATCAGTTAGGTCTGAAGATGATTAGTGAGGATGAATTGAGAGATAGAATAACTTCGATCATTGACAAAAATAAAAATCTGCTAGAAGATCCTAAATCTTCAACTGGTAAATTTATGAAAATCGTAATGGCAGATGTTCGAGGTAAGGTAGAAGCAAAAAAAGTGGTTCAAATAATTAATGAAGAGATAAGCAAGCGATCTAAGTAGCCCGACATGGATTATGCATGGATTTTGATTAATATTCGCCTACGATCTCAACATCTTTCATTATGGCGTAGCCAGAGGATTTGAAGCGGTCAATATCATGTGTCAAGTGTGGGGTCAATGCACTTTCTTCTGTTACTGGTGAGAATTCTGATCCGCAAACCGTGCAGATCCTCTCTGACATGGTTGAGGTTATTAGTGCTGATCTCTCCTGATTGGTTATGACTGCAATTCCTATTTCTGCATCCTCTGGATGATTTTCATAATTAGAGCAGTTGAACAATAGCCAAGTGCTCCATCTAGGTTCCTCACATGTCTCACACAACGTAATTGCACCACATTAGAGTAGATATTAATGAGTGTATAACTTTTTGGGCTTATGGTCAATTTTTAGAAGGATTTCTAAGGATTTTGATTGTTTGATGCAATGGTTCCTTGGCAATGTTTTTAACATCAATTGACTGTCTAGCGACTTCTGCTAATATCTCTCTGGCCTTTTGAGCATTAGGATTTAGGCTCTGAATGGCATAGATTGTATCCCAGTTTTCATATATGTTCTGAATATTCTGTAGAGTTTTTTCAAGAGATTCTGTCAGATATTCTGATAATCCATTAGCTTCAGTAAACCTACTTAATGCCGAAGAAAATGTGATCAGGGCAAAGTGATGGAGAACTTGAATTGAAGCCATAGCTAAATCATGTTCTTCCACAGTTGCTTTTTTAATTAATGCCCCGCATTCCTCAAGCATTTCAAGAAATTCATTAGTCAGAGGTCCAGAAAAAGGTTCAACTGCGATGAACCTTTTGTCTAATATGTCTTTGACTTGGGGTCCAAAGAGAGGATGCAGACTTAGGAACTCCACAGAATTTGGAATACTGTTTTTGATTGTCTCGGTTATCCCAGTCTTTAATGATGCGAGCTCCACAAGTAATGATTGCTTATGCATTTTCTGACCAATAGTTTTGCATATTTTCACTGTCTCCTGAATTGGT
>SMYQ01000024.1 GCA_007050885.1 Candidatus Bathyarchaeota archaeon | reverse complement strand
CAGTAACGCACCCATATGAGGAAAGCTCCGAGAAAGATTAGAACACCGAGACCTACTCCTATGACAACTCCTCCCCAAATGTAAGGAGCTAGCCAACCCGGTACATTTCCGGGGTATAAAAGTGCAAGAATTGTTGCAGCAATTCCACATAGAATTGTCAGTATACCAGCGAATAGAGCCAATCCAAAACCTTTGACTGCTCTAGGTCTTTGCGGAAAAGATGGTGGAGGCAATCCAGGGAATGGGAATCCAAGTGAAATTTGTTGATTCATATTATTCCCAACTATAAGAGATAGTAGCCTAAACGATTCTTAAGACTTTTCACTGAAGGTAAATTACTCATTTTATGATTAAAAATTGCAATAATTTTGAAAAATCCTTTATTGCAATACTAAAAATGCAGATATTATCAGTAAAGCACCAATCAAGGTTCTTTGGATCACTCGTCCTTTAAATTGTGCTGTGCTTAACTGATTCACCTTCATCATTCCAAAGCCGATGAGTATACCCATTAGTATAACAGGTGAAGCTACTCCAAGTGTAAAGATTGTGACATCTATTAGTGGAGTGCTTGATTTGACAAGAAGCACTATGAGAAAAGCAGCTATGCAAGGTAATTTGACCAGTGAAAAGAGTGCTCCTAAACCGAAGTCATAGATTGGACTATTCATTTCCTTCGTTTTATTAATGAGACCTTTAAGGCGTGTAGGTGTTCGGAATAGATGAACCTTAGCGTCAATACCACTGCCGCTTCCCCATTTTCTAGAATAAATATCTTGAGCCGCCTCAATGAGATATAGTAAACCCATGACTAACAGAACTATCACTATAATCCAGGTTATAGAAACTAAGGAACCCATGATAACTGGATTTGAGACAATTAGTGAGAAAAATATCAAATAAGCGTAAATAAGTCCAATCGAGATGAGACCTATTCTTTTAGTTACACTTTTCAACTCAGTCTTGTTAGCTGTCGCAAAGAATACAGACGCCAAGGCTACCAGACAAGGATTAAAGCCAGATATTGCACCCAGAGCAAAGACTAGAGGCAGAGAAAAGGTTGCTCCATCCTGATCTGAAATCCCTTCTGCCAAGGATCCCTTAGTAAGATAATATACCGCATTTCTTATCTCACCATCACTGAAAGGTGGATAATAGACAAGCCCAACTTTTGAATTATGCACCACAAGAATAGAACCACCTTCAGCACTTTTTGAAATATTGAAAGCTTCAAAATAAGCTGTACCAGCTTCCAAATTTCGATAATAATTCATTGCCTTAAATGAAACTTCATCAGAACTAAGATTCCCCTGCCATTTAGGATATGATTTCGCAATAAACAGATTGTCTTCATTCTCCTCACAGGTAGGACACGTGCTATAATACAGGAACGCCACATACGTCTTATTCCCTTGGAGAATACCACTCCTCCACTCAAAAGAGATCGGTACAGCACCTAATTTCTCCTCTAATTCAGCACCATTACCAAACGATTGTGAGATTGGATCACTCATTGCAGTTAATGCAGCATTCCAAAGAACAATAACTAGTAAAACAACAGCCGCAAAGACAAATATGAGATGTTGAATTTTTTGTGAGACCAATTATCTGGCATCCTTTCGTTTGGATCTTATACTTTGGGTTTCGCTGTTAATCGGAACCAATCTGAGAGTGGCTTAAAAGGATTATTGGCGGTAAAAGCTGGCAAAATTAGTATCACATATAATGGCAAATATTGAATCAATGCTATGATATTAACATCATAATCGAAAGAGAACTGAGGCAGATAGGCAAGAATGACTGCCGCCGTGAAGTAGAACCAGCCAATATTTTTCCTATTTATTCCTAATAATGCAATAAAGGGAAGAAGCCATATCAAATACCATTGAAAAACAGCAGGGGCAAAGAGGAGAAATAATCCGAATAAAATAAGACATCCCTCTGCAAATTCAATAAAACTCTTTAGATGTTTATTTCTTAAGAAGAGAAATCCTGTTACGATAAAAGCCGAGTATGTGACAATTCTTGCAATATTCACTGTTAAATGGAACGGAAATATGACCTCTATGATCCTATAGATGGATGAGTTATATGCGATATTTTGCGAATACCAAAAGATCTGATGTAGGAGATTAAGACCTGATGACAATAATATTGGAACTAAGATAATTGATGAGGTTAGAATAAGCCATACTAAAAATTTCTTAGTTACCCCTCTGCTGAAATTTTTTAAATGTATTAGAAAAATTGGTAAGATGAGAATTGGAAAGAGTTTTGATAGGCATGCACAAGAATAATTTATTGAAGATAACCGGATTCGATTCTTAACCAGAAAGAGTAAACTTAACAGTATAAAGAAAATTGGAATCGGTTCTATATGACCATTACCTGTTGATTCTATTATAAGGAGAGGAGACCATGCATAGATCATTATTCCTGGAAGTAATTTTTCTGGATTGACGTTTCTCAATAAAAGGGCAATAACTACAATATTCATCAGATCAAAAAATGTTGTGATCAATTTTATTCCGAAGGGGTTTCCATCTGAAAAGAAATAGGATACTCCAAATATGAATTGTGCAATTGGCGGATATACTGTTAATGTATGTTTGAATTCATAATCAATAAAGTATGCAACATCTTTTAACGCATTAAGTTCTGATGATTCAGGCGTATATAGATAAGGATTGATCCCATGAAAAATCAATCGTCCATCCCATAAGAACCTCATCATATCATGGCTAAGAGTTGGTTTGAGTGATAACAAGATTACCCGGAAAATTATTGAGAAAATCATAATTATGAAAAAAATATTTTTTATAGAATGTTTTGATTTTGAATTTCTGTTAACAACTAGTATCGAAAATATGTAGAATATAAAGCAAACAAGAAAGAAGCTAACAAAATTCGAAATATTCAAGCCAAGATTATCTAAAGCGAGTATCCTAAGGTAGATTGCAACCTGAACCAATCCTAATATGATTAGAAGAGGGACCTTTTTTTCAGATGTGTATAGTCGCATATTAGAAATGTATGATTCAGAAATCGATCTTTTCGTATTCGACATTCTGTTGAAACACGCTGAAAATTGTTAGATGCCATTTAATGGCATCTTTCTAGTTTATGGGATGGTGTGTGCGCTTTGATGTTCATTTTAGTTGAAGCGGTTTGCAGTATTTCTCTTCCGCATTATGAATATGACTAACAGAAGAGATACTGCTGTCATGAGCATTGTTGCATATTCATGGAATTCAGGTATGGGTACACCCGATTGTTCCATGTAGAAATTAAGGGTCACAGCACCACCTTCGGATACGCTAACATCGTAACTCTGGTCAATATACCCTGGCATTTGAGCTGTAACCAAATAGTTACCTGGTGGAACGAACATGTAGTAGCTACCTCCTTGATTGAACTTGGCCTGTGCTACGAGATTCTGGCCTTGCGCAGTAATGTTAGCCCAACCTGTCTCGCGGTAATCCCCCATATGGTTTCTCGTATATACTTTGCCACCTATACCTGCTGCTCCTCCTACCGCTAAAGTTTCATTCACAGATAGAGCTAGTACACTAAATGAAAAGACTAGGACTAATGCAATTAAAATTGAGATTCTCAATATACTTACCTTGTACTCAAGACTCTGTTATGCTTGCCTAAAAAAGTTGTCTACACTAAATAGTAAAAGTAGAAAATCAAAAAAATTTACCAAGAAGTTTTTGAGTTTCCTAGATTTAACGTAAATACTGGAAATGCATACAGAATAAATGTTGTTCGAGCTGTCACATTTGATTGTAATTGATAAAGTATCTCTTGATCTGTCAGTGGATGAATCTCTTAAAATTGGCCAGTTAGGACGCATAGCCGATAAAGTCGATAACATGGATAAAAGATTGGAAGAATGCAAGAAGCTAATCAAGCCAACCGCACTTTACACTTATACTAAGATAGAACAAGTCTCGAAAGAAGGTTTGCTAATAGACAACAATAGACTCCTGAAAAGCACAAAACTCGCCGAGCAATTAAGTTGTTCAACCGAAATAGCTCCCTACATAATCACGATAGGTCCTGATTTGGAAAAAAGAGTAACTTCGATTGCAACAGACAAAATTCTTGATTCATGGATACTCGATAATTTAGGAACATATGCCCTTCGAACTTTAGGAAAACATATTGAAGAGAGGATCCGAAACGAGAAAGGATGGAAGATATCAAGGTTCAACCCCGGATCCACCCCCACATGGAACCTTGAAGAACAAGAGAAGATCTTCGGTATATTCTCCAAAGAGACTGTACAAGAAAAAATTGGAGTGCGACTGACTGATACTTTTATGATGATTCCAAAGAAATCTGTATCAGGCGTTATGGGTCAAGCAATTTCTGATTATCATAATTGCATAGAATGTCGGCTCGCATGTGAGTATAGACAAATGCCATACAAAGAGTGAAAATCATCGCATAACCGTTAAGCATTTCGAGCAGACGTTAACTGTAAAACAATAATTTCCATTAGATCTTATTGTTAGTATCCAAACGTCACGAATAGCTTTAATATCTTAATTTAATAGCAACCTACACTCCGACTTTAGAAGAAATACAGGAAAGTGTTGCATGTGTTCAAATTCGAGACTGAACAAAAAATATTCGATATTGGCGGTGTCAAAATCGGTGGCCAACCTGGACAGTTAGCAACAGTAATGATTGGAAGCATTTTCTATCATGGCGATAAAGTGATTACAAGTGAAGAAGAAGGGACATTTGATAAGGAAAAGGCTGAAGAGAATCTGCGTATAGAAGCAGAATGTAGCGAGAAAACCGGAAATCCAAGATTAGTTGACGTGTGCGGTGCATGGCCAGAAGCCATAGTAAAATTCATAGATTTTGTTTCTGAGAAGATCGATGGTCCATTTCTTATTGATGGCACGACAGGACCTGTGAGAATTGCTGCAGCAAAACATGTAAGCGAAGTAGGACTATCAGATCGTGCAGTGTTCAATTCAATAAGTCCAGAAGTCAAACAAGAAGAAATTGATGCAATTAAAGACGCGAAGATCAAAGCCTCGATAATATTAACCTATAATCCAAGAAACATGACAATCGAAGGAAAGTTATCAACACTTAGAGACACACCTGAAAAAAAGGGTTTACTCACCGTTGCAAAGGAAGCGGGTGTAGAAAAGATGCTTGTTGACACAACAGTATTAGATATTCCAGATCCAGGGCCAATTGCAAAAGCCTGTCACTTGGTCAAAAAAGAATTTGGACTTCCATCAGGTGCAGGTGTTCATAATGCAGTTGACAGATGGGCTTCAAGGAAAAAACAAGAACACCTAGCTTATAGAATAAACAATGCAGTTGCACATGTTACGCCAATTATAATGGGCGCTAACTTTCTACTATACGGTCCCGGTAAAAGGGCTCCTGAGATGTATCCGGCTTGTGCTTTAGCAGATGCCTATGTATCTTATAGCATGAGACAGGAATATGGAATAAGACCTCTCTCCAATGACCATCCGATATTCAAAGTCTTCCGTGCATAGAATCAGATAGAATTCATTTTGTGAAAACCATAATTTGTTTGTGTCACATGACACAAACTACTATGGTAAGTTAGAAATCACTGAATCTATTCGTGAATTACTAAACCTGCTTCTTTCAAGGATGCTTTAGAGTATACACAGAGCATCTCGAATGGGTCATCAAACGGATTATAGAGCCAATGAATTGCTTTTTTCGGCACCCATATAGTATCTCCTTTCTCAACCAGGTACTCTTTATCATCGATACCGACGTAGCCTTTACCACCTGTAATATAGAGGATCTCTTCGGAATTAGGATGTGAACATTTCTTCTCATAATCTGCACCGATTGCACCTTTATCGTATCTGCCGTACAGGAAGGTGAGTTCTTTTGCTCCAACTGTTTCGGAGTCAAGTATCATTTTTCTTGTAAATTTGCCCATTGCTGGAATTGGCTTATCGACATAGTCCTCAAACTTGAAGACGTATTTCTTCTCTGAC
>SMYQ01000008.1 GCA_007050885.1 Candidatus Bathyarchaeota archaeon | reverse complement strand
AATAACAAGTTTAGAGGCCTCGATGGGTATTTTCTCTGGGGTGGTTAATACATAATAAACGGAGACACTAAAAATTCCTAGTAGTAGAAGTGTAGCTAAAAGCGCTCTAGTTGCTTCTTCACTTTTTTGAATTGATTTCATTCTTCTCCGATTCCCATGAAAAGGTGAAGTTTATACGACTCCAACGGAGATTCACCTTCTTTCCATTGAACGGTTATGTCAACAACTTCTGCTACTTCACCTTGAATATAGACTGTTCCTATGCCGTCTATTAACTGAATTTTATTTGTGTTCAACTGTGCCGAGGGGTGATCATAACTGACTGAAGTCAAAGATAATTCGACAACATCGTTCCTTGTCGCATCTAATTTTCCTGTATCATCAACAGCTTTAATGGTTAATTTTACAGGTTTATCCAATGGTATGAAAGTGGTAGATGCAACCACAATTAATTTTGTTGCTTGAGAATCTTGTGGGATGAAAGATAATGATGTGATTACCACTAAGAAGATCACTAATATGATGACGAATAAAGTAACAGGTTTACGTTTTAATTTATCCAATGAATTTGTGTCCTAGTTCTCTTCTTAATCATAAAAGTATCTTGACTTTCATTTTCTCCAATTAACCGTTCTAGATTCTGCAATTCTTCAATCAAACCCGGGATATGCTCAGAACCTGTGGGCACCGTAATGCTTGAACCTTTAAAGTCATTACCAATAGGTTCGTAAATTCCTCCTAAACATTCTGATAGAAAAGCTTCTACAACTGCATAAAACGATAAACGATTTTCGGGTTTAGCGAATCCATGCCCCTCATCTGGATAAAGAACGTAAGTGACAGGAATTTCTTTCTCTTTCATCGATTGAACAATTTGGTCTGATTCAGACTGTTTTACTCTTGGATCATTTGCACCTTGACCTATGAGAAGAGGGTTTTGGATTCTATCAACATATGTTAGTGGAGAACGTTCAATTAAAAGCTGCTTACCCTCATCTGTTCGATGATCACCAACTCTTTTAGTAAATAGTTCAATAGTTGGCTCCCAATAAGGTGGTAAAGATTCAAGTAACGTTACAAGATTGGATGGCCCTACGATATCTATTCCGCATGAAAAGGTCTCTGGAGTGAAAGTCATACCTGCAAGTGTTGCATATCCACCATAACTTGCTCCCATAATGGCAATTCTATCTGGATCTGCTATACCCTCATCAACTGACCATTGTACAGCATCAATTAGGTCATCATGCATCTTTCCGCCCCATTCTAAGTTACCAGCATTAATGAATTCTTTTCCGAATCCTGTTGACATTCGGAAATTAACGCTTAGAACTGCATATCCTCTATTAGCCAGCCACTGGTGTTGAGAATCATAACCCCAAATATCTCGACTCCATGGACCGCCATGTACCAGTAGTACCATAGGTAAAGGATCTCGAGGACGTAATTCCCCATTCTCATGACTATTCAATGGAAGTGTGTAGTAGCTAACTAGGTTCAATCCATCACGAGATTCTATGACCGTAGGGTGCATCTTAGCAAGAGGCAATTCCTCTAGTTGCTGATTGTTAGTAAATAGAAATTCAGCTTTCTGTTTCATATGATTATATATATAGTATTGTACTGGTCCATTATCTAAAATATATGCTACTATCCAATGTTTATCGTCAAGTGTCCTACTAACAATTTCTACATCACCATCGGCTATCGATTTCAAGTAAGTAAGATCCTGGAGTATTTCTTCATCAAGGACTCGCCAATGTTTACGGTCATAATAGAAAGCTACTGCTTGAACTGTTTTCTCAGTTGGATGGATTATCAGATCATCTACGTCAGCTGTCTCATTCTCAGCAAGCATGATTTTATCTTTGTTCTCGAGATTTAGTTGATATAGTGCAGCAGTATTTCGATCTCGACTATCAATAATATACATGTGATTTCCAGTTTTATCGAATCCAATAGGATCTGTAGTCAATGTATCTTCCATTGGAACTCTAAGAAAGAGGTCCCATCCCATCTCATGATTAGGCTCAAGAAGTTCATATCCTCCGTCAGCAGTCATACTATATGCAAACCGAATATCATAATTATCATCTACCATGTACCCTGAAAAACCCTCATTTTCTTCTATGAGTTGCCTGTGTCCAGTTTCAATATTGACACGGTAGATGTCATGTAATTCTGGAACACGATCATTGAGTGCAACTAGAATTTCGTATGGGAATTTAGGACTGACTCCTTGAACTTGTGCGTTAACTCCTTCAAGAGGCGTTAGATCTTTTGTTATATTCGTCCCTACATTTACACTGTATATTCGCCAATTTTCTTCGCCAGCCTTATCTTGAATATATATGATGTGCTCATTTGTATATGACCAGAAGTAGCGGTAGATCCCTCTATCTTCATCTATAGTTACTGGTCTTGCAGATGTTGGATCTTCAATAGGGCCTACCCATACATTTAGAACATCATCAACTGGTGCGAGAAAACTAATTTTTGTACCATCTGGACTAAGCCTAACTGTTATTCGATCTGGATTTCCAAAGAGTACCTTACGAGGTATAAGTTCTGTTTTCGCTCCTTGATATAATGTCCAACTGGAAATTATTAAGATGGCAAAAATCATAATCAGAATTGAAATTTTTGTAAGTCTATTCATTACCAATTATCACTTTATGAGCGCTCATTCAAATCAGATTTTATGTAAGATAGTCCGGAGTTCTTCTCGCGTTCTTATACTCGATCTCGAGACTTTGTATTAATTCGGAAAATGTATGGTCTTTTTTCATTAACGAATCAAGCTGTTTCCTGAAAAGATTACTCTCGATTCCGAGTTCATCCAAATCAACATTCAATTCTATCAAATCCTTGACCTTGAGTAAGAGTTGATGGGTTGTTCGAGGATCAACATCACCCACATATTCTGGAGCATGACCCCAAATACTTATTGTCGGAATTCCTTTCTTCTCACACTCATTGAGAATTAAACTATGAATGCTGCAAGGACCGCTATAATCCGCAGGTTTAATACTGCTACTCTTCATCTCTTCGACAAGTTTTGTAGTATTGGCTACTCCAGAAATAAATGGTTCAACAGTATGCGGGATACGATCAATTAGCCCTCCGAAAAGGCATATGCGATTGACTTTTCCTGAACTCATTACTTTGAATAATGAGTTAACATATCTTACCCAGTTTGTGTGTGGTTCCGTACCGATGAAGATCAATAAGTCATGAGAGCCCTTTTTGTCTCTCCAAAAGTAGAACTCATTTATCGGTGGCGAATAATCTCTCATTAATCCATCCTTAATTGTGACTTGGGGTCTCTCGATTGTGAAATCGTAGTAAGGTTTAGGATCTATCTCCCCTATCTTTTCGGCTTTCAGGCTGTCCCGTAAATATTCAGCGGCATAAGTGGCTACCCTTTTAGCGTCTGGCCATCCGCTGAAAGCCATGACGACATTGGCTTTTCTTAGAGTAATTTTCTTAAATATAATCAGATCCTCTTTAGTTACCATAACCCTATCAATTGCTCCTATTTACCTCGAAGCTTTAAAACCCTCTGTTAAAAAAAGCATAAATATTTAGGATATACGGATTCGAGAGTCACTAACTCTATGTGTTTTGAATGGCATGTTTAAAATAACATCAAAAGAAGCAGCTTTCATATCAGTTATGGCTGCGCTGATCTACGTTGCAACTTCTATAGCTATTCCAATGCCGCGACCATTGGGAGTATGGCATTTTGGTGACATAATGACTTTCATTATAGGAATATTGTTTGGTCCAATCGTGGCGCTTTTTGCCTCAGCAATAGGGCCAACTCTATTTGATATTTGGAATCCACTACATGGTAGCGCATATGTGGTATATGCCCCTGCTACTCTAATAATACGCGGATTGATGGGATGGATCCTCGGAAGCTTACGAGCCGTCTTTAAGGATAAACGGCAAATCTCAGAGATTGTTGCAATGGTAGTAGCCGTTACAGTGAAAAATTTCGGATACTTTTTCTACGATTACTATCTTTATGGTCCTGTAGCGTACTTAGATTTAGTAACCTTCTTCCCAGCAGATGCACTATATATCTTGGTGACTATTCCTCTGCTGAAAACCCTTCGAAGACTCATAAATAGAGATTATATTATCCCCATCGGTAGGAGAGAATGAACATATGATCATAGATTCACACACCCACATTGGTAAATTTCCTCTTTTTAATGTCGAATCTAGCGCAGAGAGTCTCATATCTGTAATGGATGAATGGAAAATCAATACATCAATAACCTTCAGTTTACCAAATAGACTAACTTTAGAAGGCGTTAGAAAATTTCCTGATAGATTTGCAGGTTTAGTTTGGATTAATCCGCATAAAGGTCAGAAGGCAATAGAAGAAATTGATTTAGCAATCACAGAGTGGGGATTCAAAGGTATAAAGATGCATCCTCTAATAGATTCATATCTAGTTGATCAAGAGATAGTGTTTCCAATAATGGATCTCGCAAAGAAGCACCGCGTGCCCGTTCTAATCCATTGTGGACATCCACCTTGGTCATTACCCTGGCATTTTGCTAAACTTGCTGATGTATATCCTGATGTGACCATTATTATGGCTCATATGGGTCATGGCCATATCGTCTACATTAATGGAGCAATTGACATAGCGTCAACTCATGAAAATATAATCTTAGAAACCTCAGGTATGCCTATGCATAGCAAGATAAAAGAAGCCACCGAGAGAGTAGGTGTAAATAGGGTAATCTTCGGTTCTGATTTCCCATTCGGTCATCCAGCATTTGAAATACAAAAGGTAAAAGTCTCAGGATTAAGCAGAGACCAAATTGATCTTATCTTGGGAGAAAACACAAAAACGATCTTTAAATTATGAAAATGAGCAGATAATTGATTAAATCAAATATTTATAGCACGAATTGTGAGTTGAGAAAGCTAATTAAATAAAAAAATTCAAGGTTAATGTTATGGACAATAGAGATGTTATTCAAAAAGCCAAAAAAGACGAAATTCGATTCGTAAGTTTACAGTTTACCGATCTACTTGGTGTTATTAAAGAAGTCATAATTCCAGTAAAAGGATTAAAAGAGGCCCTATCTAATGGAGTCTGGTTCGATGGGTCTTCAATAGAAGGATTTGCCAGAATCCAAGAAAGTGACCTTTTCTTGAAACCAGATCTATCCACCTACTCAGTCGTCCCTTGGCTTGGAGAAAATGGCAAAACGGCTAGGATGATATGTGATATTTTCAGGCCAGATGGTAATCCGTTTGAAGGTGATCCAAGATTTGTTCTCAAGAAAGCAATTGAAGAAGCAATCGAGTTGGGATTTCAATATAATGTAGGACCAGAACCAGAATTCTACATTTTCAATAAGGAAAAGGTTGAAAGAAGATATCCTATAGATTACGGTGGATACTTTGATCTATCATCCTATGAAGGGTATAAATCGATAAAAGAAATAGTCACTGCACTTGAAAGTTTTGGGATTAATGTAGAAACATCCCATCATGAAGTTGGTCGAGGACAATACGAAGTTGATTTCAATTATGGTCCAGCCTTAGAGATTGCCGACAAACTTCTAACTTTAAAATATACAGTGAAGAAGATAGCGCAAATGCAAGGTTTTCACGCAACTTTTATGCCAAAACCAATTATGGCGGCTGCAGGATCAGGAATGCACATTCATCAAAGCCTATTTGATATCAAGAAAAAGAAGAATGCCTTTTACGATAACAATGATCGGTATAAATTATCAAAAGTAGCCTACAGTTTCATCGCGGGACAAATGAAATTTATCAAAGCCATGTGCGCCATTCTCTGTCCAACAGTAAATTCTTACAAGAGATTAGTATCTGGGTTTGAAGCGCCAGTATATGTTACTTGGGCAAGCATGAATAGATCAGCACTCATAAGAGTTCCTAGATGGTTTGAACGAAAACCGGAATCAGCCAGAGTAGAATTAAGATGCCCTGATCCAACATGCAATCCATATCTGACATTCGCTGTAATGATAAAGACAGCTCTTGAAGGGATAAAACAAAACTTGAAACCTCCTGAACCAGTAGAAGAAAATGTATA
>SMYQ01000282.1 GCA_007050885.1 Candidatus Bathyarchaeota archaeon | reverse complement strand
GTCTTCTGGACTACAAACTTTTCATCCACTTTCCACTCAGGCGGAGATTCTGTCTAGCGAAATACCTGTTCCAAATGGATTGCCATCCAATTTTGCTTTGGGCAATCTCCTCGTTCTATATGGTGATTATGTCAATGAATCAGGTCAGGAATCGATTGATATCTGGACTGCCCATTTTAAGGCCCTCGGCTTTAACACCTCGACTAATCACATCAATGCTTTCACCCAATCATCGGAATTTGATTTGATTGTGGTCACACCTAGCGTGGGCACAAGTGATGAATCCTTTGGGGTTTCACTGGTTTCCGCTAACGTAATCGGAAATTCCCCACAACCTATTCTGCTTCTTGGATATGCTCATGAGGTCTTGGACCGGCTCCAAAACTTTCACCCTGGCACAGACTTCATCCCTTGTATAGAACGGTACATCTGGCCTCCTGATGCAGAGCTGCAAATTTTTTCACTTCCCCATAGTGTTCCCTTTACTAACGGCAGGTTCAGTCTCTATTTTGAACCAGTCAGTTATGATGCCTATCGCCTCTCAAGCCTACCCACTAAGGTTGAAGTTTTAGGTACCAATTATGATGGCTCTGGAGCACAGCTTCTTTGGTTTCGAGCCCACTCGGGTAATCCCCACATCTATTATTGGGGAATTGATCAAGCTAGCAAGCTCAATACCCAAGGATGGCAGTTTTGTGAAAATCTCATACATTGGCTCATTCGACCAACCCTTCAACAACGATTGGGCGAAACGTTAGCTGCATGGCAGCTCCAAATGGGTGTGAGCGGTGATTACTGGGAGACCCAAGGCGCAGGCGGCTTTGGCTACCCATTAGAACCGTCTCTCCGACTATCGTATTACATAGTAGATGTGGTAACCAAAACCGGATTATCTCTGAATCTATCAACCTTCGGAGCGTGGCTACAATGTCGATATAACATAACTCAGGGGTGTTTCGAAGATTTGGCAAGCACGCAACTCCATGATCGATGCATTACCACGGCGATGAGCGTACTCATGGCTGATGAGCTTGGAATACTCACTCAGGTAAATCAAACCGCCATCAGTGCCTATCTAGCAAGCTGCCAAGATCTACTCTCTGGTGGATTCTTTACAGAATATGGATCCGCACACACCAGCTTAACAGCAACTAGGTTTGCCCTCGAAGCCCTTGCAGTGCTGGATCAATTACTAGCAGTTAATGTACCTGCTGCTGTTAGTTATATCGCCAATTGTCAAGAACTGAATCCTTTGCATTCGGAGTTTGGCGGATTCTACTCCTCAGATGCTGGAGGCATTAGCGCTAGCCTCGTTGAGGCTTCTCATGCTCTCCACGCTCTGAACGTGGTCTCTGAATTGAGTGCCATCAACCAATCAGCACTCCTTACCTTTATCACATTCTGCGAGGATCCTGATGGGAGCTCCATCTTCGATACGAAATACACCTTGGACTCCGGTGAATGGGTACTCGGGACCGCCTGTGTACTCCAGCTCCTCACAATAATAGATG
>SMYQ01000072.1 GCA_007050885.1 Candidatus Bathyarchaeota archaeon | reverse complement strand
AGTCTATGCATTCATCTTCACCAATTCGTGTTGATGTAGTGTTTGCAATGACACTTATTGAATCTCCTTTCTCCGATGTATATCTTGTATTCCACAAGAAAATCAAGAGATTTTTTACAATCTCATATTGTCCGTCAGCTATGAATCCGAAACAAGAAAAGAGTGTGTCTCTTGCCCAAACATTATTGTATTCATAAACATATGGCATTCCGTTGACAACAGCATCTCTCATCCTTAATCTTGTGTTTTCAGTCACTTTTTGGATCTGAGCTGTTGTGTTATTGATTTGTAGGGTTGAGAACATTAGGATGATGAGGAGGAATCCTGCAGGAAGCAAAGATTTCAGTTTCAATTTTTCGTCGATTCTATTTGAAATTTCTAGGTACTTAAAAATTGGGACAAGTTTGTTACATAAATGTTACATACGAACTGCCAAGGTGCTCACTCGAGGGATTTGTAAATGTGGTCGAAGTTATCCGAAATTGAATAACATAATTGTTTGGTGCACGGGAGATCATGGGCGGATAAA
The DNA here is from genome assembly GCA_007050885.1 of Candidatus Bathyarchaeota archaeon. The sequence goes on along the minus strand of SMYQ01000072.1, from coordinate 5,701 downwards.
TTTTCTTCTGAGTAAAGATAGTTGATCCTTAGCATATGTAATTCTTGTCTTCGCTAATACAGTCGCGAAAGCCTTGATATCTCTCAGTGGGTTAACCTTGGAATTTTCATTATCATAAATAGTATGAATCTTAACTCCTTTAATTTTGAGGTCGTGTATATCGGCTTGTGCCAGTATCTCAGCTTCACCTTCAAAGCCAGATTTATTGATAAGAGGCAGAAGTTTCTTTAAAATTTCCTTTTTATATGCTCTATATCCGCATTGAGTATCCTTCAACCATATCGTGAAAAGGATCGTAATTACTAATGTTGATATTATATTGGATATTATTCTGAAAAATGGCATTTTTCTGAGACTGAATTCTCTTTGACCAACAACAACATCTGCACCTGATTCAATTTTTTTCACAAATTTTGGGATATCATCAGGATCGTGTTGACCATCCCCGTCCAGTTGTATAATACAATCTGCGTTTTGTTTAGATAAAATAGTCTCGAATCCTAACTTGAGAACAGCAAATTTCCCTATATTTTTTTCAGATTTCAGTACTGTTGCTCCGGCTTTAGCAGCTTCTGAATATGTGTTGTCTGTACTTCCGTCATCTACGACCAGTACCTCTGTTGAATATTTGATGGATTTTTCAACAATTCTACGAATGGTTCTCTCTTCGTTATATGCTGGTATGACGACAGCAACTTTCAATGTTCAGACCTTTCATATATATCGGTTTAGATAAACGCACGCTCTTCAGCAATTCGACTATTAACTGGACCAATACTGGTCTTAGTCGATCTTAATAAAATAGCCGTACTTGGATGTATACTGGGAATTGATTTCATCATCAAATTGCCAAGAGAGCAATAATGAAGTGTTTTCTTGAAAAATATGGTTAGGTGTGATTGTTGGTGCGGGGAGTGGGATTCGAACCCACGAAGGCCTGCGCCACAGGGTGTCTCAGGTTAGTTGAGACCACCTAAGCTTGGCACATCACGACATTCTTCGCGATGTCCTGCCCCTTAGACCTGACTCGGGTACCCCCGCAACCTGACCCGATTATATAGTGTTAATTCTTTGCCGTCTTATTTCTAGATAGAATATTTAATCCTATTAATTCTTGACTTATCCACTTTTGAATGTCAAAATATTCAAAATACCAGATATATTGAGTCTTTAATAACCTAATATTAACTCCAATCAATCTCAAGCATTAAATCGAGATTATAATCACATTATGAAAATGCTAAAAGTAATAAACAAATTCTGACAGCACGCGCGCTAGTCAACGGTATGGGCTTCGTAGTCGACCTATTGAAATTGATAAGTTAGGGCTGTAGATGAGAAATATATTCAATTCTAGACTATTATGTTGATTTTAAAAATTAAGAATCCTTTAAGATTCCATATTGAATTCAAACAAATATCTACAAAGATTTGTTATAAGAGGGGCCGTCCATGAAAGAAACTTATAAGAAGAGTGACTGGATCCGCCCTTTCAACGTAGTGATTAGCTCAGACATCAACATAAGAATTCTATCGACAATAGACAAACTAGGAAAAATATCCGACAAGGAATTACTTGAGTTATCCCGAGCAAGAAATAAAGGAATCTTCGAATACAATATGACTCAATTAATAAGGCTACGCTTAATCAATTCAAAAACACCTTACTATCTAACAAAACTTGGAAAAGAAATAACAAATCGTCTAAAAACAGTTTTACCCTGAACACTAGCATTACTGTACTTTTTCCTCAATAACCTGTATTTTTTTGAGACAATCATTGAGATCTTTTTTTGGAATCGATTTGTGTTCAATTATAGTTGTCTGATCAGAGATCTTGCCTTCAAAAAATTTGACCCCATTTTTTGGTTCCCCTATGATAGGCCAAGATAGTTCAGGCCAGAACAATATCAAATTTACTTGAATATCATTATTGTCAAATTCATTACGTCTAATTTTTGGTAAGCAATCTGAATATTGATTACGTATGGTTTCTGCCTTTCCAAACTCATCATTTGACCATTTTTTTAGATAAGATGAGTTTCTACATCCAAGTTCTAGCCATGAAGCGAGTTCTAAGCGTCGTCGTGCTTTTTCTTGAGCTTTCTGCTTATCAATTTCTGTTGGCTGACGCCACCTTTGGCTTAGAGCTAGTTTTTCAAGCACTTCTCTTGCTTTTTCAGGAGTTATGCCAGTTTCGAGGGCAATTTCTTCTGGCTGTGGGTCTCTACAAAAAAGAATTCTATAATCTCGTATTATTTCATCTGTCTTCACATTATCTTTTGAATTGGATTTTACAATTTCATCTGACAAAAACTGGTTCCACCTTTTAATTTTCAAATAGTGTATTGAGGTGATAACAATCTTCTATGTTAAAATATTCTTGAATGGTGTTAATGTTTAGATTGATATTAACATTTAAATTGGAACTAACTTTCTGCACATTATGTACAAAATATTTTTTTAGACAAGAATAGTAACTCTTTTTTGCATTTGTCATGAGGATAGGCAAAGCTATAAGGACTTTTAACTCTTAGCAACGCAAACTCAAGGTTGATTGTATGGGAAGAAAGTTTGGAGGTCGCTGGCAATCTGGCGGTCGTAGAGACGAGAATAGACAAAAAACGTTGACATGCCTAAAATGTAAGAAGCCTTTCCCACTATCCGAATTCGCTAACCACGTTAAAGAATGTAAAGGTGATTCCGAGAAAAATCCATCAACTTGAGAGAATCTTATCTTTTAGGCCACTGCACTTGTCAAAGCTGAAAAAGTCATAATTCACTTTAAAGAAACACTCCCAGTAACTAAATAAAGGGGAGAAAACAATAGTTATGCTACTTATTCTGGCAAAGAAAGATGGTCATGTGAGAAATCTTTCAGAGTCAGAAACGTATTCCGATAAGAAACTTGTTAATAGGATGAAGAAGTCGATCCTGAGATTTCATAGAGACAGTCTTAGATAACAAGTTTCTGCAGAAAGTAAATGAATTTAGAACAAATGGAGTTAATAATCTTGACAAATAATTCAGCTAAAATTCCTGAAGAGAATATCCCTTATTCATTTCTCTATGAACAGCATTTAATCGAAAAGACAATGGAACAGGCTTTAAAGATCAAGCCAAACACAGCGGAAATAATCGATTTAATTCCTAAGAAACATCCTATCACTCAACATACATCTCCCTACAAAACTATGCTGGATATTTTACGCGAAAAGAAACAAATTTGAAGACTTGAGGCACCAAAATAGCGATCGCTTAACTTATTAAGGTCGCTTGGTCCTATACGCAGGAAAGGTGAATCAGTGATACTAGTTTCTAAGCATCGCTGAAGAACAAATGACCTCTAACGCAGCACATTCCGTACAGATATCAATGTGAAACTGAATTATCGATCTTTCAATTGGTCGTTTTTTCGGATTAACACAAGAGATTTGCGGCTTTTGTTGCAAAATAATGGTGAAACAAACTAATGAATAATTTCGAAAATATGGGATTAAGTCCAGAAATTGTAGATGCGCTTGATGATCTCGGATTTCAAAGGCCTTACCCAATTCAGGAAAAAGTAATTCCTCTCCTATGGAGTGGAAGTGACATAATTGGACAAGCTCATACAGGTACTGGAAAGACCGCAGCTTTTGGGCTTCCAATTCTGGAGATAGTTAATGAGAATAATCCCAATGTTCAAGCATTGATAATTGTTCCAACACGGGAACTCGCGGTACAGGTTGCAGAAGACATAAACTCCTATGGTAAAAAGACTAACAAACATGCTTTAGCATTATATGGTGGTGTATCAAAATACGTTCAACTTGAAGCAATGAGGACTTGCCCATCAATTGTTGTTGGCACGCCAGGTCGACTTCTAGACCATCTCGATGGGGGGTCACTGGTATTAGATGATGTTTTGTGTGTTGTTCTAGATGAAGCAGATAGAATGTTAGAAATGGGTTTTATCGAAGATGTTGAATTGATAATGAGATCAATTAAAGGAAAACATCAAACAGCACTTTTCTCGGCTACTATTCCCAAAAGTGTATTGAAACTCGCTAGGCGATACATGAATAATCCTCGTGAGGTTCTAATAGAATCTGACGATCTCAATGTCAAGGAGATTGAACAATATTACGTAACTACTGACTCGAGAACGAAGTCCAAGTCACTTATGAAACTTCTAAATCGCGAGAAAATAGATCGTGCCATATTGTTTTGTCGGACCAAGAGGGATACATTTCAGATAAACGAAATGCTACGCTCAAGAGGTTTTTCTTCGGTGGTCATAAACGGGAATCTCACCCAAAATCAACGTGATTGGGCCATGAATAAATTTGTAAATGGTCGGCGTCGAATACTCGTCGCGACAGACTTAGCAGGCAGAGGCTTAGATATAGATGGAATAACTCATATCATAAATTTGGATGTGCCTCAAGATCCATATAATTACTTCCATAGGATAGGTAGAACAGGGCGAGCTGGCAAGAAAGGGATCGCCATAACCCTAGTTTCTCCAGAACAGCGCTCAAATTTTAAAAAAATACAAGAAATAGGTGGTAACACAATCGAGAAAGCTCCAGAGTTGGTTAACACAAAGATCGCACGCTAAGTAGTGTTAAAAGTCCTAACTCGAGAATCTTGAAACATCTGAAAGTATAAGGTATCCCTTTTAGTGGGCTTTGATTACCTTCAGTTTTCCGGCTTTGCCAACACTTACTTGAAGTTCTCCTCTAAAGGTTCTTATCCGGCCATTCTCAATCTGAATTGTGTCGCCAATTGAGACCATATTTATTTGGTTGTTCCAAAGTGGCATCTTTATGGATCCAGTGTCATCGGAGATTGTTGATGTTGATAAGCCAAGAGGATTATTACCGAATCTGGAATAGACTGTCCTAGCGATTGGTTTCTTAACAACCTTGGCTTTCAGATTGACCCATTTGACTTCTGAATTTACATCTTTGATCTTCATGTCAATTGGTTTCAATTTGTTAATTGTGCTTACTACATCGCTTTCTTTCCATGGAATTTTCTCAAGATCGATTTCTGTCATATGTTTTAATGTTGCCTTGGTAAGACGTAGTTGTGTAACCACTTTTTGATTTTGTGTTACAAGAAAAACGCCAGCATCCTCTGTCTTTTGCCGGCATTCGATAACCATGTCTTTACAGGATGATTTCTCATGTTTCCATGCATCAAGAAAGGATTCGAAAAATTTGCGTGTTTCAATATTATATTTTTTTGAAATCCAGATCAAATACCATAGACGTGTCATTTCAGGCATAGACTGTCGTTGGCCAGTGGGTCTACCACGTCCGTCGTGTAATAATTCTCTTCGTAGTACGCGTAAGCTCTTCAACAAGATCATTTCATACTTTACTGTCTTCCTCTTTAACCTTTAATCATAAGTTTAGATCGCCATAATGTGATGCTATATTTAGTTATTCTGCAGAGGCTTGGTAGCGTTCAAGGGAAAAACATTATAAAAATGAACTTATTATTTCGTTATAACGTTAAAGCTGGCTAATGTAAATCCTTTTGTCATTGATGCTTATAGTGCGTGCGTTTGAAGATGCCTACTATAAAATTCTGATGAATTAAGGAAAATTAGGAAACTTCTTCAAAAGCAACCGCTGCTGTAGTTTAATGATTCACTTAAATCTGATATGTTGATTTTGAATGAAAAAACAGAAGTTTTTCCCTACAGTTT
>SMYQ01000167.1 GCA_007050885.1 Candidatus Bathyarchaeota archaeon | reverse complement strand
ATAGTATTTTCCACTTCGAGTTTGGCTGGATCAACTCAAGTGTCTGGAAGAATTGTTGAGACAGGACTGCATAAACTTGAGAAGTTAGGTCTCGATCCTTTGGTTGCGAAACATGCATGGGGTTATGCACCAATTATTCCCTTGCACCCGCGCTCAGGCGAAGCCATGGGAAGAACGAATGACGCAATTTTGTACGGAGGAACTGCTAACTACATTGTCAGCTATGATGATGATGAAGAATTGGAAAAGATTGTAAAACAAGCACCTTCGACCAGTTCAAAAATGATGCAGGAAGCAAGAGAACTCGCTCAGAAGAATCCACGTTTTCTGGAAATTTACAAAGAAGCAGGATTTGATTTCTATAGAATTGATCCCAATATATTTGCACCGGCCATTGTTTCCATAAATAACCTTAAGACAGGTAAAACGTTCCGGGCAGGTGGATTGGATATTCCGGTTATGAAAGAATCATTAGGATTATGAAGAGAGCTAGAATTCTTTCATTATGAATATGTTTCCTTGACCGTCCCTGGCTCCAAGACCCATCGTATCACAAGCAGGAACAACCATCTTATTCGGAAAGAGGCTTTGTACGGTATAAACGCCTGAATCACAAGCCAAAATCACCAAGTAATCTCCATCATAAGATCTTCTCGTAACTGCATCAATATTACAAACCATAGGAACCAGATCTGCCCCCACCACATTAAAACCATCGCTCTTCAACCGCTCCGACAGCTCATCCAATCTCTTTTGGCCACCAGTTTCGCATATCCTAGCGCAAGAATTACAAGATATAAGACCCACTTTCTTCCAACTTCGAATACTACCACGAATCACTCCATAAGATTTCATACTAGTGACAATCACTAGCTCACACTCCCAATGATAGTTTATCGTTCGAGCTTAAAACGCTTTTTGCTATTCGATTACAAAAAGAAAATCAAATAAATTAGATTGGATTTAAAAAGCTTAGAGATAAAAAATAAGGGAAAGCCGGCTTCATCGTCCTCTAAAGATTGAGAAATGTTCAGGAGTTATCGTTACAATTGTAAAATCGCCGTCGTAGCTTATCGTCCATTGGCTTTCGGGGAGAATTTCATAGTCGATATTCGTTCCTTTATATTCATTCACACGGTGAACGTCGTCTTGAGTAATAGCTCCATCTCGGTTTGTATCATAAATAGGGTCATACGGAAAATTATTGGGATTGGTTTCTGTCGCCTTGTTGTAATTAGCGACAAGTGACAAATCAGCAGCTGTTACAGAAAGATCACCATCAACATCACAGTAGAAAGCCTCGTTAGGCACAATCACAAGCACCTCTGTTATAACAAGGTGACCAGCCAGTTCCAAAGTTATCGTAACACCATCATATAAAATTTCAAGTGTACTAATATCCCAAATAAAGGCTCCCCACGTTTCGGGTCGATCTAATTCAGTTCCACTCGCAAGATTTCCGCCGGTTACAGTGGTAAAATGCAAGCTAACGCCTTCTGCAAAATAAACAGTTATGTCATTTCCTTCCGGTACCCAAG
>SMYQ01000137.1 GCA_007050885.1 Candidatus Bathyarchaeota archaeon | reverse complement strand
ATTAATTGCAGGAGACTTTAGTATGTCTAGAGCCAGAATAATCATATGGAGGTAAGCATAGGAAAAGAATCGAAAGAAAATTAATGACAAATATCCTAAAAATACCCTTTTCTTGTTGGTTTCTACTGTAATTTCGCTTCTTGTATTCCACTCCTCTGCTTGTATGGCTGAGGTAACAGTCCAACTTACTCCTACACCCACCTCGACAGAGATAATACCCTACTGGCCAGGTGACGAATGGCGTACCTCGACCCCAGACGAGCAGAATATGGACCCAGACAGGCTGAAGGCGTAGAAGTAATCAATGAACAGGAATTCACATACCACTCAGTAGTTGTTGTGCGCAACGGCTACACCGTCTTCGAGGAATACCTCAATGGATACAGCCAGAATAGTGCGCACCACTTGCAGTCCAGTACCAAAAGCGTCAGCTCATTGCTGATCGGCACCCTTATGCCGAATGGAATGTTGGAAGGACTGGACCAGAAGATGGTGGATCTGTTTGCCGATTACGAAATCGCCAACCTGGATAGTCGCAAGGAAGCCATCACCCATGAGCATTTGCTGACCATGTCGGATGGCATGGACTGGCATGAATTGGATTACCCTTACACAGATTCGATCAACTCCCTGAGTCAATAACATACCAAAATGGGTAACGCTAGCGATACTTGACGGTTTAAATAACTAGAATTATCATCCCGACTATTAATAACGACTTGACTCAATACCCCAAATAGTGATGTATCAATCACATTCATTTGTAAGGCGGTTCGAGTCAGATTCCATTCCGCCCATTGTCGCAACACTACAAGTTGCTTATTGTAGGAGGGTGCTATACTTATCCGTTCTGTTTGCCTTTGAGGGCTCATGAACAGCTTGACATGCTTGTCGAACGATTTTGGATTTTTTTTCATGTTTATTGTTATAATTAATAATTGTGAATATGTATGGGAAAGGTAGCAGTATTCAGAATATTGGCAGACAAATTTCTTCTAAAAGATGTCGTCCAGACTCCACTCTGATTTTCAATTCCGTTTATTAATTATTGCAGCATGTCCATAATATTATATGTCGAAAGGAGAAAACCTTATGACTGAAGATAGCAAGTGCCCGGTGACGGGCGGAGTTCACAATCCCATTTCTGGTGGTGGCACAACCAACCGGGATTGGTGGCCGAACCAGTTGAATCTAAAAATACTCCATCAGCACTCTGCCCTGAGCAATCCCATGGGTGAGGAGTTCAACTACGCTGAGGAATTCAAGAAACTTGACCTGGAGGCTCTGAAAAAGGACCTCTATGCGCTGATGACCGACTCGCAAGACTGGTGGCCGGCAGATTACGGCCATTACGGTGGGCTTTTCATCCGGATGGCGTGGCACAGCGCAGGTACATACCGCATCGGCGATGGCCGTGGGGGTGGGGGGACCGGCAGTCAACGCTTTGCGCCCCTCAACAGCTGGCCGGACAATGTGAACCTCGACAAGGCGCGCCGTCTGCTCTGGCCGATCAAGCAGAAATACGGTAACAAGATCTCCTGGGCCGACCTGATGATCCTCGCCGGCAACTGTGCATTGGAATCGATGGGATTAAAAACCTTCGGCTTTGCTGGCGGGCGTGAAGACATCTGGGAGCCAGAAGAGGACATTTACTGGGGTTCCGAAGAGGAATGGCTGGCGACGAGCGACAAGCCCAAGAGCCGTTACACCGGCGATCGGGATCTCGAGAATCCCCTGGCAGCTGTGCAGATGGGCCTGATCTACGTGAACCCGGAAGGCCCGGACGGCAACCCGGATCCGGTTGCCTCCGGCCGTGATGTTCGCGAAACCTTCGCACGCATGGCGATGAATGATGAAGAGACCGTCGCGCTCGTCGCTGGTGGGCATACCTTCGGCAAATGTCATGGTGCGGGCGACCCCGCCTTGGTTGGTCCGGAACCTGAAGCTGCCCCCATCGAAGAGATGGGTCTCGGTTGGAAGAGCAGCTATGGCAGTGGCAAAGGTGGCGATACGATTAGTAGCGGTATCGAGGGCGCCTGGAAGCCGTATCCGACCAGATGGGACATGGGTTATCTGAACATGCTGTTCAAATATGAGTGGGAACTGGTCAAGAGCCCGGCTGGCGCACATCAGTGGCTGGCCAAGGACGTGGCCGAAGAGGACATGGTGGTTGACGCGTATGACCCGACCAAGAAGCACCCACCAATGATGACCACCGCAGACCTCTCTTTGCGTTTCGACCCGATTTACGAGCCAATCGCACGGCGCTACCAGCAGAACCCCGAAGAATTCGCGGACGCCTTCGCCAGGGCGTGGTTTAAGCTGACCCACCGCGACATGGGACCCCGCTCGCGCTATCTCGGCCAAGAGGTCCCGGCGGAGGAATTGATCTGGCAGGACCCGGTTCCTGCCGTTGATCATGAGCTGATTGACACCCAGGACATCGCCGATCTGAAGGGCAAGATTCTTGCTTCGGGTCTGTCTATCTCTCAATTAGTCTCGACTGCTTGGGCGTCAGCCTCCACGTTCCGTGGCTCTGACAAGCGTGGTGGGGCGAACGGGGCACGCATCCGTCTCGCACCGCAAAAAGATTGGGAAGTCAACCAGCCGGCTCAACTAAAAACGGTGTTGCAAATCCTTGAGGGAATCCAGAAAGCCTTTAACAATTCCCAGTCAAGTGGAAAGAAGGTTTCGCTCGCTGATGTGATTGTCCTGGGCGGATGTGCGGCTGTCGAGCAAGCGGCGAAGAATGCCGGTTACGATGTGACTGTTCCATTCACGCCAGGACGCACGGATGCGTCGCAGGAGCAAACCGACGTGAGTTCATTCTCTGTGCTCGAACCCTGTGCAGATGGCTTCCGTAATTACCTCAAAACCAAATACAGCGTATCGGCAGAGGAACTGCTAGTTGATCGAGCGCAACTACTGACCCTGACCGCTCCTGAGATGTCGGTTCTCATTGGCGGTATGCGGGTCTTGAATGCCAACTACGGACAGTCTCAGCACGGCGTTTTCACCGTGCGACCAGAGACGCTGACCAATGACTTCTTCGTAAATCTGCTCGATATGGGCACGGAGTGGAAGGCAACCTCGGAAGACGAAAACGTGTTCGAGGGTCGTGATCGCGCAACGGGCGAACTCAAGTGGACCGGTACTCGCGTTGACCTCATCTTCGGTTCGAACTCCCAACTCCGGGCATTGGCGGAAGTTTATGGATGTGCCGACTCCCAGGAGAAGTTCCTGCACGATTTTGTAGTAACGTGGAGCAAGATCATGAATCTTGACCGATTCGACCTTGCCTGATCGTAGCATAAATGTCTTCGAAGGTTTCTGAATTGAAATCCAACGATGCGATGGCTCTCTGAGGTTCTATATTCTGCCCGAGTCATTGGAAGGCGAAAAGCAGCCAACTGGATGCCAGCGCCAGATGCTCCTATCTAGAAAGTGATGAGTATCTATGGCCCTGAGGAGCGCGTAATGAGCGGTGAGTGACCGTCGCATGTAATAGTGAAAGCAGCATAGAAAGTAGTTCTTTTTTCGTCTTTGCAGAATCTCGTAAGCGACTTGTGAAGATTTAGTTCATAGCCATAGTGTCCGAGTCAGGTTCTCAAAGGGTCACAGCCCATAGAAAAACGCTCCACATCTTATGTGGAGCGCTTTTTATTTAAACAACTGGGAAAGCTTTATCAATTATCCCTAGCCTTAAGAACGCGAAAAAAGTAAGCCAACATTATTTTTCTTCTCTTATCAGTTCTTTAACAACAGAGTCAAACTCCAAACCCTTTCCTCGTTCAACGGCTGCCAATACTGTTTCCGGGGTCAGGTTGTGTGCAGCGATTTTGAAGATACCATTGGCTTGTTGTTTGGTCTCATTCCAACTGCCTGGGTGGTCCTGCAGGAAGCTCACCAATTCGATCGCCGCTTCTATATTCTTACCTTGAAGGCGACAAACCGCCTCAGCCAACAGGGTCTGTAGGGCAAGATCATCTTCCCGGTACTCGTAAGCTCGTGCCAGCGCGCTGCCCATTTCCTTGCGAGCTTGTTCGGGTTCTCCCAGATAAGCGAGTGTTAGGGCAATCCTCCCTTGAGATTGCGCCATACCCCAGAGGTGGTTGTCTTCTCTGACATAAGCATCAAATTTATGGTAATGCACCAACGCGTCTGAATAACGTTTTTCATCTAAGGCAAGATCCCCGCGGGCGCGCTGGTCAAATCCTAAGGCTAGGGACATGTTCATTTTCTGGAACATCGGAAGAGCCTGATTGTAAAAGTCCAGGGCTTTTTCTGGTTCTCCAAAAATCCTGTGGACCTCCCCCAGCTCAAATAACCTCCAGGCGAGATCGGATTGGGAGCCCAACTTTCGAATCATTCCAAGGCTGTGTTGCCGAAGGCGTAATGCATGCTCATAAGAGCTGTACCGGTATGCGAACAGGCCTTCCCAGTGCAAGGTGGCTTCCAATCTGCGAATCTGACCCATACGTTCTAATTCTCGCTGTTCATCTTTAAAAAGTGCAAATCCTTGTTCGTATTTTCCTTGTCGAAAATAAAAATCCGCCAGCCCTAACAAGTTAATCCCTGTTCGGGAGGAATAACCTTCCAGTTTCTGGTAGAACTGCCTGGCAAGGCTGTAATAACCAGTCACCTCAGCCAGTGGTCGACGTTGATGATAAGAGAATTTACCCAGTATCTCAGCTACTATCCCTCGTTCACAGATGACCCCCAAATCTGCGAAAACTTTTGCAGCCTCTAAGAGACTGGCCTCATTTTGTTCATAATCGCTCATCCACCCATAGAAAAACAAGCTGATACCAAGTTGCCATTGCAAATTTTGTTCTCGCAGATGGGTAATGTTGGCTTCAATTTGTGCCGTGACATCGATGGCAATATTGCGGTTGCGCGCCAGACTGGCTAACATTACATACCACATGCCCATCTCTTCTGCAAGACCATGCTGATTCACCATCTCCCAGATTGAGCCAAGACGACTAACTGGATCAGCGTCAAGGATTTGAGCGCTTTCTTCACAGTACACTTCCAGCGTACTGAATATTGCAAAAGCCAGCCGACCTTCAGAAGTGTTTTCATGTGCTGATATAACCCGAGCAGCCCTCAACCAGGGGATCAATTCGTATATCTGCCAGCGTATTTCGCCATACTGGAATACACCGAGCAGCATGGATTCAATGATCTCATTCCAGCGTTGTTCAGACACCAGCCAATCCCAGGCTATTTTGATATTCCCATCGAATTCCTCCGCAAGCGACTTCAGACCGGCAATTTGTTCGGGGCTGCGCATGCGCAAGGACTGTTCGCTAACGAAACCAGCAAAGTATTCGGCGTGACGATCCTTAGCCTCACGCCAAGCAGATTCGTCCGTCTTGAGCAGTTCCTCACCATACTGACGCATCAGTTCGTGCAATTGGAAACGACCGCCGACGGTTTGTTGCAACCAGGATTTGTTTGCCAGCCCTAATAGTGTCCGCAACGACGCCTGACTTACCTGTTGGGCAGACTTACGGGAGAAACTGCCCACAAAAACGCACAGGCTCAGGAAAGTTCGTTGTTCAATCTCGCTCAACGATTTCCAGGACGAATCGAACACAGCCCGAATGCTGCGCTGGCGGTCAGGCACATCAACCTGATTAGTTTCTAAAAAATCCAGACTGCGGGTGATCTCAGCGGCAATTTCGCTTGGGGGGAGCAGCTCAACCCAGGCTGCGGCTAATTCCAATCCCAGTGGCATCCCCTGCACTAGCTGGCAAATCTTTATTACCGAGTTCACATTTTCTCTCGTCAGCGTAAAGTTCGATTGCACCCGACGAGTACTCTCCAAAAACAGCTGCACAGCGCTGTAAGGTTTAGCCTGTTCTTCAGGATCGTCCCACATGGCGATCTCCGCTGCCTCTGGAGTGCGCATCCCACCCACTGGGTACAGCTGCTCTCCCTGTACATTCAACCGAATTCGTGAGGTCACTAATAATTTCACATCTGGCGCATTCGCAATTATTTCACCTACCCGTCCAGATGCCTCCAATAGGTGCTCGAAGTTATCTAAAACTAATAATAACTTCCGCTCGCGCAGGTAATCCAGCAATTGCTGATGCCGGTTCTCGTCCCCATAAAATGTGAAATTGATTGCCTTAGCCACAGCCGGGATGAGCAAATCCCCCGATCGGACTGAAGCGAGTGCCGTAAAATACACGCCATCCGGGAATGCGTCTCCAACTTCGGAAGCAGCTTGAATC
>SMYQ01000070.1 GCA_007050885.1 Candidatus Bathyarchaeota archaeon | reverse complement strand
ATTGGCACATGATGTAGCAAAGGCTCTAAAGACCACAATTGAAGAATTGTTTATTTTTTAAAGCGTGCTATCCCTAAGTTATGGATCGGTAAATTTACGCTATAATAACTATCAAAAAATCCATGTTTAAACTCTGATATCTCTTGCTACAATTACTTAAAAAACAGATAACAAAAAAAGTCAAGTTTAATAGTTACAAATATCGCGATTGAGTAATCAATGGTGATGATTAGGATGACTGAAGACAATCAAAGTCCAAATACTCAAGAGAAGGATGAGTCCAAAGAAGAGAAGACACCTGAAGCAACTAAACTAGCCATATTCTTGTCTTTAATAGGTAAAAACCGTGAAAAGAGCATTTCAATCAAAGCCATAACAGATGAAGGCAAGGTAGATAATTCCAGAGATGATGAAATAGAACTTTCAATAAATCCTGAAAGTGGTTTACGATTTTCAGATAAATCAAAGAAATTACAGCTAAAACTAGTTAATGGTGAAGTCGAAGCTACGTTAAGGTCAGGTTCTTTACCTGAGGTTGCAATACTGACGGCCAGATGGATAAGTGGAAAGTCTCCTCTAGCTAAGGTTCGAGTAAGTCATATGATCGGTTCTCATTAAGTGCGCGCTAACGATTCAAATTTAAGAAAAAAATGACCTTATGATATGATGATTAGATAATGCGACCAGCCACAAATCTAATCAACGCTATAACAGTCAGTACACTGATTGGAGTATATTCTTTCTATCTTCACTACAGGCCATCTTTTGTACTAGGTATTGTGATGGGGTTGGGTCTTGGAATTGCGACATTTGCATTATTGAGATTTCGTTCGGTTCAGAGAGTAAGGTACCTCTATTTGGTTTCTTATGCGATTTTAATGTGGGTTGGTTCGTTTGTAATTTTTAATTATATTGGTATGGATAACCTGGCGGTTTGGGTATGGAGTCATACAAAAGTCTACTATTATGAGGGTCTACCAACACTTGGTACAACTCTCGTACCCTGCAATAGGGCTATGCCAGAAATTATGTTAGGGCTTGCTGTTTTTGGTAGGTTCGAATATATTGAAGCAGTAGTAAAATTACCCTCTACTCTTCAGTTGGGAATATTATATCTCATACCTTTCTTGGTTACAGCTCTTGTTCTGGGTAGAGGATTCTGTGGCTGGATCTGTTTCTTCGGAGGAACTGTGCAAGGGTGCATGTCTGGTAAGAAAGTGAGATGGAAAATGTCAAGTTTCATGAAAAAATCTACCTCTGGCGAGCAAAATATTGATGGTCTTAGGGAAGAGGTTAAAGACGTAAAGTATGGAGTAGCAATAGGAATATTATTACTCGCAATAGCATTTGCGGTTCCTCTCATATGTATTGTCTGCTGGGTTTTCCTTGTTCAGTTCCTTTGGATTGGAATTGTCTTCATATTAGTATCAATTGTGTTTGTTGGTATCTTGCCATTTATGAATAAGAAAAGATGGTTCTGTATGGTGATATGTCCGGTAGGTGCAATAATAAATTTTATAGAGAAAATTACTCCATTTCACGTGAAAGTTGATAAAAATATTTGCATCAAATGTAATAAATGCATAAACGTATGTGAAACATATGCAATGACCCGAGAGTCTATAGAAAAATCTGGAAAACCTAACATTGATTGTATCAAATGTCATCGATGTATAGAAGTATGTCCTGTGGATTGTATAGATGTCCATGTTAGAGGTACTGAATTACGAGCTAGATCTTGGTTAATACCTCTATCCATAGCAGCGGCTACATCATGGTATGCATGGTTTATTATATCAATTCTAATACTACCATCAATATTTCGATTCTAATACAAAGAGGTTTGAAGGAAAATTGAATTTGAAACTTCGTGGTTTACCTCGATGGAGAAAAGTTGAATTAGCACAGTCAATTTTTGGTTTAATAATTATAACTATGGTAATTTCAACTTCCATTTATTATTATTACGTCCCGCAGACAGAGGCTTCAAAAGAACAAAGTCGAACATTGAAAATGACTATAGGCGCGCGCTTCAAAGGAATACACGTGATTACTACGAATATCGTTGAAATTAGTATATGGGTTATAGATGAAAATGGTGATGTAGATAGGACCAGGAATGATGTAATAGAAGTAACTCTTGCACCTTCAAAAATTCTTGAATTAAAAGAGAGTAAAATAAATCTTGTACAGGGTGAGGCCACACTGGAAGTACATGTAATTTCTGAAGGCAGGGACGAAGTTTTACTTACAGCAGTATGGGTAAGTGGAGAATCGTACTTAGAACCTGCATCTATATTAATCGTATATCCGCCAATAGGATCAGAAGGAGCTGAATAATTCTATTCTTCTCATAAGAAATGTGATTATTAAAAAAAAAGAAAAAAAGGGAAAGGTGTTCAAACACCTGCTTGACTAAGCAGATGCTTGACTATGTTTATCTTGTATCTGTTCTCGCTAAGTGGTGTTGCGTTGTTTACTGCTGATTTTATTTCGTCAGGTGTACCGGATGGTATTATTGGTGCTACTCCGCCAAGGGCTACAGTTGTACCTTGACTAGTTGTTGCAGCTGCAACGCTTGCAGTAG
Source organism: Candidatus Bathyarchaeota archaeon (assembly GCA_007050885.1). The sequence continues at coordinate 27,687 of SMYQ01000070.1, read as the reverse complement.
CAAAATCGATTGCTCCTCTGGTTCTGCTTTTAAGGAATACTCCCTTGCTTGGTTTCTCAGGTACGACTATGTCTGTTATGATTTCGTCTGGTTTCAAGACGTTACCTAAGACTATATAGAAATCTTTCATAGGTACAGTTCTTGATCCTTCCATTCCAGCGATGTTTACATTAGCGTTTAAGGCTGTCAAAGCGACGGATACGTCTCCAGGAACAATTGCATTGCATACTTTCTGCTCCATTATTGCGTGGAACTGGTTTCGGCCACCAGGGACGAAACATATGGGTCCACCTTTTCTGTAACAGTTCCAATCTTTCAGTCGATAGTACCAACACCATACGTTTTGGCATACGTTACCGCCGACTGTTGCTTGGTTCTGTAGTTGAGGTGATGGACCTTTTCTTGCAGCTTCTTCGAGCATTGGTATGCCTGCTGTACCTAGATCAGACAGCTTGGCTGTAGCTCCGATGTGAACTCCATCTTCTTTAGTTTCGATTGTATCGAGACCTAGTTTCTTAATGTCGACTAGAACTTCTGGTGTAGGCATGTATCTCTTTCTTAGCCAGTCTACTATGTCGGATCCGCCGGCTAAGACTTTGCCTTTTCCTGCGGCCTGATTTAGTACTTGGCATGCATCTTTAACTGAGGTTGCTGTGTAGTATTTTACTGGTGCTAAAGCTCTCATTTTTCTTTATCCTCCTTTATGCCTTCCCTAAGGCCTCCAGTATTCTCTTCTGTGAAGCAGCTGGTGCATTTTTGATCCAGACCCCAATGGCATCGTGTATTGCGCTTACTAGTCCTGATGGTGATGCGCAGTCTACTCCTTCTCCGACACCTTTTGCTCCGAATGGACAGTTTACTCTTGGTGTTCCAAAGTATTCGCCCCAGACTGGTACTACTGCGGTGTGTATGTCATCCATTTTTGGAAAGTCAAGTATCGTTGGCATCTTCCAGTCGACTAATGTCTTGGTCATTATAGATCCATTGTCATAGATGTTTTCTTCATACATTCCGTTTGATCCACCGTGGTATAGTCCTCCACCTATGATCTGTCCTTCTAGCAAGGTTGGATTCACAGGTAGTGCGTCGTTTCCACCAATCCATTTGGTAATCTTCATTTCGCCTGTCTCCTTGTTTATCATGACTTCATAAGCTTGTGCCATGAAGTTCATGTGCATGATTAGTCTGAAGTATGGTCCTAGTGCTTGTCCTGTGTAGTAGTCGTTTGTTCCTGGTCCATCGTAGTCGTTTGGTGCGCCGTCAGGCCAGTTCTTTGAACCTTGAACGATTGTGTGTGGACGTGGTGCCATTGCATCTCCCCATGATATTGCGCTCTCAGGGTTGCCCTTTACTTGTATCATGCCGTCGACGGTCTCTAGGTTTGATACGCTGGTGCCGAGTTTTGGTGCAGCCCATTCAAATAATTTTGCTTTAGCATTCTTGCATGCATCGACTACGGCTTGGCCCATATCGTCTGTTGCTGAGCTGGAGAATGAGTCGCTTGTCCATGGGACATATGCTGTGTTGACTTCTACTTTTCGTACATTTTCTATGGGTATATTCATTCCTTCTGCGGTAATCTGTCTTGAGACGGTGTTCATGCCTTGTCCTATGTCCATGGAGTCAGCTATGATGTCTACGATTCCATTTGCTCTTAGCTTGAGGAATATTAGGTTGTGTACCATGTCTCCTTGTGAGTATTTGTTAGCTCCTGAGAATCCTCTTCCTACGACCCATGGTTCTGGGACGGATGGTTTGGGTCCCCATGCTTGCATCATTTCATAGACTTTCTTCTGGACTCCTTCTGCTCCCATGCTTCTGATGATCTCGTTCTGGGCGCTGCGTTCACCTTCTTTGGTGAGGTTCAATAGTCTTATCTCAAGTCTGTCCATGCCAAGTTTTTCAGCTAACATGTTGATCATTGTTTCCATTGGAAATGTTGATTCTAAGACTCCAAAGCCTCTGTAGGACATCGTCTCAACATGATTAGTGTATGAGTCGTATGCGGTGAACATGACGTTTGGTCTTTCGTATAGGTCTCTGTGACCCCAATGGTATGTGCAGGTTATTGCTTCTCTTGCTCTTTCCATGACAGAGAGGCTGAATACTGCATATGGTGTACCAATGTTGAATGTTACGTCGATTGCTGTGAATTTTCCATCATTTTTGGCTCCTGTTTTGATTTGGCATACGTTCCATGGTCTTGTTGCATGTTGTAAACGGTTATCGTCAAAGGCTACTCTTACAGGTCTTCCTGTTGCTTTTGCAGCTATTGCAGCATATGGTCCTGGTGTACCGCAGTTCTTTCCTCCGAAACCGCCAGCACAAACGTCAGGGCCTATTACATTGAGTTTGTCTAAGGGTATTCCTGCTGCTGCGGCTGCTGTTGGCCATGGGACTGGGTGTATGTTCTGGACGTCGACCCATAGGGTCATTGTTCCGTCACCGTGTGGCTGGGCTGTTGCAGTTATTGGTACTAGGTATCCGTGTGGATCTGCTTCTGTTGTAATCTCTTCTTCGATTATAACATCTGCATCTGCGAATCCTTGCTCAATGTCACCGCTTCTGACATAGAAGCAATTGATTACGTTTGGTCTTTCAGCTTCGAAAGGTGGAGTGATCAATCTCGGTGTATGAGTTACTTTAGGTGGATTCAAATCACGAGCTGCTACTGGATCGGTCAGAGCATCCATTACTTCATATTTGACTTCTACTGCGTGTGCCGCGTCGTCGGCTGCTTCTTGGGTCTCGGCAACTATCATTACTATTGGCTGGGTATCGAAGAATACCTCACCTTCAGTCAGAAGAGGTATGTCGCCTAAGTACATGTTTCCTGCGAATTCAGGATCACTTGCAGTAAAAACCCTGACTACACCAGGCATATTTTCAGCTTTACTAGTGTCCAAGCTTGTGATTTTTGCGCTACCATAGGGACTTCTTACAAATCTTGTGTAAAGGCAACCTGGTACCTGTACGCTGGATGTGTATTTTACGTTGCCTGTCACTATAGCTGTTCCATTGACGTCTAATTCTCTTTGAGCCATATATCGTAAGCCAGAATAACCTTGTTCTGCCATCTTATCCTTGAAGGGTTCAAGACTTCCAACAAAACGTGTTCCCATTTATATCATGCCTCCATAATCGCTTTTACTACTCTTTCATACGTTCCACAACGGCATAGGACTCCAGATACAGCTTCTCTAACCTCATCTTCAGATGGACTAGATTTCTTATCTTTCAGTGCTTTTCCACACAAAATAAATCCTGGTGTGCAGCCTCCACACTGAAAAGCAGTATTATTGATGAATGATTGCTGTATTGATGATAGTGTGCCTCCTGATGCTAAACCTTCTATCGTGGTTATGTCTGCTCCAGCGCAATCCATAGCTAGCATGCTACAAGAAAGAATGGGTTTTCCATTCACCAGAACGGTGCAATTTCCACATCCACCGTTATCGCATGCTTCAGGTGTTCCCCTGAGTCCGACAATGTCACGGATATATTTTTGTAGTGTCCATCGTGCTTTGACACTCTTATTAACAGTGACACCGTTTATCGTCATTGTGATCGTTTGAGATTCTGCTGGACCGACTACTTCTCCTGTCGGGGTTGTTGGTGTTGGTCCTGGTGTTGTTGGTTGCATCATTGTGGTTGCGCCGTATGTTGCGGCTGCTCCCACGACAAGTCCTGCTACTGCTCCTTGAATGAATCCTCGCCTTGAAACGCCTTTTTTCTCGGGTTTCTTTTCTTCAGTCAATTTTATGTTTTCCTCGCTCTTTTTTCAAATTCTCCCATTTTTGCCTATATGGCAAGTCTCAGAATCGTCGTCAAAGGAATATAACGGTTGCCGTAATACGAATCGTTTTTATATGCCGATAAGAGCCAAATTGATAACACGATCACATACGATGTGATTATAAGTAAGCATTTAAGATTACATATGCATTCAGTATCATAAACACAAATAACTAACAATTATGGTAGTACTATCCAAAATAAATGATGAAAAGCAGATAAATTGCTAATTAACATCTTGATATGTGACACATTTTGGTTGACTTTAATTCTAGTCGAGGACGATTTACTATATTATTATGTAAAAATTGTAGAAATAGGTTTGAAGTTTCTTCACCCGACGATAAACATATCTTTGCAGCGCAATCAAAAACAGCATTCGAAGTTCCTTCACCAATAAGTGACAGCAGTAATTCAGACATCCAAAAAACATCTGATGATGAAGTCATTGAATCAGAACATGAATGTCCCAAATGTAAAGATAAAAATAAAATCTTTTGGGGAGCACCCAAATTTGCTTAACTTCATATAGAAAACCAAAAGTAGTCCTTCTCTTATTTATTGGCTTATTAGCTTACTTTTTCTCGAGTTATGACTAAAAGTGCACGTTTCTATCCGATGCAATTAAAATATGTAGATTGGTTAACTTCAGGCTTTCTAAAATAGAATTTATTTTTTTGATAACTCAACTTGGTTAATTTATTTTGATAGTAATTTCTTGATAACAGACCAATTTGAGATAGCTCTTATGAGAAAGTCATCAATGACTTCTTTTCTCATACCACGCGTGTTACTGTATTTGTTCATGACTAATAATTAATCCATTGATCTTCCAAGAACCTTGTTGCTTGACCAATGTGAATTCTTGTCTTAAACCTTTGGTAGGCCATAATGTAGCTCCAGTGATATATTCTCTTTCCTTTACGTGGTACACTGCTTTGGCTAATCCATCTTCAATTTTAATATCAGAGACCTCATATACAACGTCAAATCGGTCAAGATGTATGAATTTTTCATCATAATATCTTTTTATCATTTTAGTTCCTTTATAGGTGGTTCCTTCAGAAGAAACAACTATGGCATTTTCTGTGAATAAATCGACAATTCTAGAAGAAGACATGTTACGCAGTCCATCATAATAATTCAGTAGGAATAGATCGATCTCTTTCTGTTCTTCAGTCAATTCTATTTGTTCGCTAGGAATTTGTGTAACTAAATAAAAAATTCCAAGGGCGATTAGAATTATGATCACAATGATTAGAATATTTCTCCATTTAATTGGCCCTCTGATTTTTTTCACGAGACGTGGTATTAAAATTGCTGCTAAAATTATTACTAGAAAAATTGCTCCAAGAAGAATGGGTGGAATATCCAATTTAGAGTCAGATCCTCTTTAAGAAAATGAATGTTATTTAACTTAAAATAACCCTCGCTCTATATGACATTTTGCTATACCCTACACCACAATCTTGGATTTTTCGAACTAATGAATTCTGGTGGATTTGTTGAAATTATTTAATCGTCTATTCAAAGCTTGGATTTCTTAATTAGAGTGATTCTGCGATCTCTAGCTTTGCGGGTAAGTATTCATCGACTATATATGTAAGTCCGTATCTGCTAAAAGCTTCCTGTTCAGCTTTTTTCTTAATTTTAACGAATGTATCAATTTCTTTTTTCCAGAGTTTACCTTCATATCTGGGGTCTTTCTTTAATTCGTGAAGTCTTTTTACATCAAGTTCAGTGAGTGGGTCGCTGGGAAGTTTGTAATCCACAATGTCTGTTGCCCATACACCAAACCATTTGGCGTCCGGTGTATTCAGGTCCCTTAGGTGAGCTGCATTTGCTGAGCCTGATATTATGACCATGGCTATGTGCATGCCCCATGGATCTCCGTCTGTAAAGATATATACGGGAAGTTTGAGTTCTCGATTTAATCTTTTTAGAAAACCTCTGGTTGCACGGGGGGCCTGTCCAGCTGTATGGATGAGTAGAGCTTTGTGTTTTGTATGAACTTTCTCTTCGATGAATCGTGTGAAGAGTCCCCCTTTCTCTATAGCTATCACTTTGTCGGCTTTGCAGCTGACAAGTTCTGAGCTGGTCAATGCAGGACCGATCATCATTCCGTCAGGGTGTGATGTAAGGTTAAGTTTTTTTCCTTCATATCCTGGGAGCGTATATTCAACAGTGAGATCGCCGAAGATTGCGCTCCTCTCTTCGGGGAATACATTGAAATCCTCTCTTGAATAGCCTATCACAGTCTCAAGATCCGTAATTAGATTGTCACTCTCTTGCTGGTCTGTAAAGCTCATTTCATATGCTTGCGCCGAGTAGTATACATCTCTTAATGTGCTGGTTTTACTTTGCCGACTTAATTCATCAGCAAACATACCTGTCCATATGAGCTGTGTAAGAGGTCTAATGTGTCTTACATTTCTGGCACTCCGTTTTACAGATCTATCTCCTAAGATGTATTGTCTGAGCTTTTCATCATAGAAGATGTTGTTTATTGATCTACTGGGCATTTTTGTCCATGGCAACTCTCCTGAGACTATCTGGTCATATACTTTCTCTCCAAAGTCTTGGAGGGAAGAGATAACCTTCTCCTTTCTTTCTTTTACTGCTCCTTTACGTTGTTTCTTCTTACTCTTCCTTGGCATATCTTGCTGCACTCCTCATGAGTTTTTTAACATCTGGAATCTTTTTCTTCTTAGCGAGCTTGGTTGAGAATCTAGCGATCTTTGGTAAATATTTTGAGAACACGTCAAGTCTTTTCTTTTCTCTTTCCATATGGTGTTTCTTTGATAAAAAGTGTGAGAGATGTCTAGCGACTTCTCTTAAAGCATTAATTACCTCATGTTCGACTTCAGGTCTATCTGCAATAAATTCTTTACCCACGGTTTTGTATGGGATCTTGGTACTGCATATATGCACGAAAACCGCAAGTGGGGTGTCTGGTACAACTCTGTAATGTCTCCAATTCATCATGTCGTTAGTTACTTTGTAAGAAATGTCACTGGCTTCATCAAAAAGCAGAGGTATTCGATTTGCAAATCGATAAAGTAGAATTCCATCTGATTTTGGAATATCGCCACCATATGCTACTCCGACCTCCACGATGAAAGGATAGCCCGAGTAGGCTGCTGGTCTTCTCTGATGTACGGCTGTGAATTCTGGATTAAGTTCTTTTTTAATCCCTGTAGTTAGAAGCTCTTTACCTAAAGGAGATAGACAAGTTGCATCTGGTGATAAAAATCCCTCATAATTCTTAACCGCATTTACAAATTTTACGATTTCTTCCTGTAAGAGATTTTTCGGTTTTCTTTTATAGCTAATATCTGCGAATTCAAGAAATTTTCTTGCTGTGGATTCGCCAACCCTCTGAAAATGGCGCTTCATGAAATCTTTCATTGTTCTTGAATTCGTGGCTTCAATCATTCGTTTCAATGTTTCAATGTCTATACCGTGTGGATGGGGTGTAGTCTCGGTTGGAGGTTTAGGCATCAAAGTTGTTGCTCGATCGAATTTGTAAAATCTTCCTCTCGGATCCACAAATGTAAGATTTGCATATGGCACGACAATCGCTGTCTGTTTGAGGTAGTCGAGTATCTTTGCCATTGCTCTTGAGTAGTCAGCTTCAGTTGTAAATTCTACAATTGTTCCGTGCCATCGGGATTTATTTTGGTGTGTCTTATTCTTGATCACTATTGGCCTATTTTTTTGGATGTCCATTGTTAGAGTATATTCATGACTTTTGGAATCGCCAATGCTTGAAATGATTTTTGATTGTCCGTGAGTTGTGATCTGTCCGTAGAGTACTGCCATTTTTCCGCCTAATCCAAATGTTCCCCGAGTTTGTCTGAGTTTATATTTTGATCCGAAAAGGACCTGACCGAAAGCTGAAGGAATAACGTTAGATGGTAAGCCTATTCCATTATCTTCAATTCTTATTTTGTAGATGCTTGGATCGGAGATGGGTTCTTTTTCTGGTGAAATTCTAATGTAGATTTCTGGGAGGATCCCGTTAATTTCGCAGGCATCTAGAGAATTTTCTACTAATTCTCTTATTGTCGAGTATATTGCTCTAGATGGATTAGTGAATCCTGCAATGTCTCTATTTCGATAGAAGAAGTCTGCAGGACTAATTTCTTGAAAGGTCTCAGACATATTAGACATCACCTTTTTGCTAAATCGAAATTTGATGAGTGCCAGAATTTTATAATCACTTTGTCGGTTCCCACAATTCTGTTATTCTTTTAATTTTCTGCTCACGTCTACGTTGCCTTAAGAATTTATAGACTGTTGAGTGCTGTTTACCTTCCAATAGCATTAATATCGCTTCTCTTGCTATTGAGATGGAATCATAATCGCCTATCAAAGATATTGTATGTCCATATACTGATACGTCAGTCTTTGTTAATTCTTCTATAAGCTTTCGTATTTTTCCCCCTCGACCGATTACTCTGCCTTTGATTCTTGAAATGGTGTCATCATTTCTTCCGAATATCTCTCTTAGATCTATGACGTCTAGAATTATCTCGTCATCTCTAAGCCCAAATGCTCGATCGGGAGAAAAACCTCTTCCTATAGCAGTTACTATATCTCGTGCTTTTAGCAAGGAAGCAGCATCACCTTCTTCAGATGTAAGTGTTAATTCTACAATTCCGCTTTCGCTGTCGATGTTGAGTTTGGCTTTGAACGTGCTTTCTATGCTCTGTTTTATTTTGCCCTCTTCGCCTACAAGCGCCCCGATTCTATCTTGCGGAATAGTCACATTAAATTTAGTCTGCATTCTCACCTACAACTTGCCTGTATAATTCATCAGGTTCTGGAATCTGTATCCCCGCATTCGTGAAATATTTTATCATAGTCGATAAATCTCGCTTCAAAAAATTTTTTGCCATAGGATGTTCTAATCTGACTGCTTGAGAAAGATCAAAAATAACAACTTTCTTCTTCCAGATCATAATGTTATATTCACTAAGGTCTCCATGCACGAGTCTAGCTTGCCTATATAATTTCGTTATGTTTTCAATCAATTGATCAAATGTCCTTGCTGGATCTTCCAAATTTGCCTCTCTTAAAAGAGGAGCTGGCTGACCATTCTCTCCTATGAATTCCATTATGAGTACGTTCTTCTCCATGACTATTCCTTTTGGAACATTGACTCCTGATTCTTGTGCATCTTTAAGATTGTCAAATTCTTTTCGTGCCCACAGATAAATAAGAGATTTTGTACTACGATCAATCCGTTTGAATCTGGGATCACCGTCGATGTATTTTTGCATTCCCTGTTTGAATTCAGATGATGTCGTCAAATATACTTTGATTGCAATATCGATGTTTCCTGGACCTCTTCCACAATATAATCTAGATTCTTTGCCTGATCTAAGAACTCCAAAAATATCTTGGATGTAACCTTTGTTCATGAGACTATAGATTGTCATTAGAGTAGTTTTGTCGAAGACCTCTTCAAATACCTGCATGTCTTCGCTTCTTTTCTTACGCATGCGCCTTTCAGTGTCTTGTCTTCTTTCTCTATGTCTTAGTCTCTCTCGTACTTTGTCATCAACAGTTTTTTTCAAAATCTCTCCCTATTATGCTGGAATATGACCTCGTTCTCTTAGAGTATGTACTTGACTCTTAGTATAACGCCAACGAATATCTCCACGTTCTTTGAACTGAAAGTCCCAAGGTTCAACCAAAACCGCGTCGCCGAGTCTAACCCAGACTCTTCTTTTCATCTTCCCTCTTATTCTACAGAGCCTTTCATAACCATCAGCACATTTTACCCGAACTCTATCAAATCCGAGTAGTTGTGTGACAAATCCTACAACTTGACCTGGTCCAGGAGAGACTAGGTCTTTTAGCTCTCCTTCGCTTAGTACTTTTTTCTTTCCCATTTTCGTTTTAGGCTCCGTATTAGTTATTGATATTGAGGATCTAATTTGGTAACCATGAGCTCAGTACTGCAGATAAAGGTTTAGATTAAACATAATTAATTCTTTGAAGCCTAAGGTGTTCTGTATTTCAATATCAACTTACGTTTTTGCTAATTTTTTTCCAACGATTTCTGCAAATTAGCATCTCTGTTAATTGTCTTTCCTCTTTTTGTTTAGGATCTGCTGAGTAACCTATTGGTAGAATTGTTTCTAACTTAAAATTTTCTGGTGTATTAAATAATTCTCGAAGACCTTCTGGTTGAGGTGGTGTATAAGTCACTGTTGATAGAGACTTCTCTTCTATAGCTATTAATATGTAGCCTATTGCCAACCAGGTACTTTCGGTAGCATATATCATATCTTGATCAGAAAAAATAGCCAACAGACTAGGTGCAGATGTCAGATGGGGTTTACGCCACATGATCTCTTTTGATCTAAACCATTCTTTCAATTCGGCTTTAACATTTTCATGAAATATCTTTTCCTGCTCTTCACATTTCTTTCTTAATTCTTTTCTCAGGAGGGGATCGTCAATTATCATGAATCGCCAAGGTTGGCGATTTGCTCCAGACGGAGCTTGCACAGCGACTTTTATGCAATAGAACAAATCCTCAGGGTTTACTTCTCTACTATCAAATATTCTAGTTGTTTTTCGCTTTTTAACTAGATCAAATAAGTTACTATTCAAAATTCAGTTCCTCAAAATTATTCTTCTTATAGGGTATTTTGATATTTGGAAAGATCTTTATAGGTTCTTAACGAATCGATTGTTCTAACTTGACTCAATAAAGATTGGTTTAGTTCGATGATTTTTTAATGTGATGTTATGTCTCTCTTGCCTGAAGGGAACGAAAAAAGTATTACCGGAAATGGTTAAATGATATTACTATAAGTATTATGTTGATGTAATATGTTAGTGGAACAGTCGCTCTGTCCTCATTGTAGCCAAACACTGAATCAAGATGATTACTATCTTCACATTCACCTTTGTAAGGCCTGTAAACAGGAAATTGAAAATTAGCAATCTAGATTAATGGATTATAATTCGATTTATTCTCATTATCAATTATATCATAATTGATACAGTGCTGTAGGAGTTGTATTTCGGTTTCTAGTTGTTTAATCATTCAATAGTAACAGAAATTATTGGACTGATATTGTAGCCGCGAGTGGTTGATACTACATAAAAATGAAAGGGTTTGCCTTCAGTTGATCCTTCATAGAATGTTTCACCATTTACGCTGAGGCTGTCTTTTGTAACTGTTATCTCAAATTCGAAATCATATGGTGGTCTAATGTTTACAATGGAATATCCGATTGGCTCCTTTTTATCGAGGAGATATAGGTTCACTCTTTCAGCGGCCGATAAATAGCTATTACCGGAAATGATGAATGTTTGGTCAAGAGATGCAGTTGACGGGGCTTCTATGCTCATATCGATAAATATGTAAGGAGAAAAGCATCCAGAGAATACAATTCCAATTATAGCAATATTGAACAAACTTGAATAGCTGAATTGTTCATAAATTAATCTAGACATTTTTTCTCTATATTTCTTTGTCTTCTTAGTTTCTATTAAATATTGTATTGCTCGATAATGCAATTATTCGAAGCTGTTTGTTGTGAATACTAAAGTCTGATGATATTTACGTGTGGTATTCCAGCAATATGTATTACGGCAGATGGATTAACAAGATTTTTCTCTATTGCTATCTTCACTGACTTCTTACCTACAATATTTCCTGTATTAGCCTCTGAAAGAGCTTTCGCAGCTTCTTCTGGAGTTGTTAATCGGTCACCATAAAATTCCTTTTTAACTTCAAGTTTTATTTTTCCGTCTCTCAGAGTTTTCCCTATCAAATCCTTGTCACAGACAGCGACAAGAATATCTTTTCCACAACAGTATTTTTTTACAAATACTTTTTCCAAATCAGTGACCCTACAATGGTCTCGCTGGTGATTTTGCTCCACAAGCCTCGCATACTAATGAAAGGTATCTTCCTGATTTTTCTACCTTTGTATCTGGTCTATGGCAAATGGGACAGACCACATAATTTGTGATGTAGATGTGTAGTAGTCGCGTTATGGGTTCTTCTTGAAATTTGCCTTGGAAGAAAACTCTTTGTCCATCAAAATTGCACTTTGTAGCTAACTCTTTGGAGAGAAATTTTAAGATATGTTGTGGATCCCTGTTGAGTCTTTTCGCTATGTCTGCGAAGTTAGCTACCATAGTCTTTGACCTTCCAAAAACCATTATCTCGGGTTTCGGCTCTTCGAAACGTTCGGCGCTTATACTCTTCTTAGGTATCTTCTCCAGAGCTCTATCAAGAGATTTCAAATATTTGTCTTCCATTTTGCCTAACCTATTCTACTATTCATAAATTTCTTTGAGATGGAAGTATTTAAGTTGGACATTTTTTGAGTGTAATTTTATGATAGGTTATGATCTTAGAGAATATTTTAATGAGTTAGAGGGTGTGTTAAAAGTCAATCATTTCTATCTTCACAGACGAGGTGGTTCATATTGGGCAGATGGATTGTAAATTCGGCGTGGCCATATGTTAATTCAGTTCCTCATTTAGGTACTTTTATTCATTTACTTTCAGCAGATGTCTACACAAGATATCTACGTCTCAAAGGCGAGGATGTCATTGCAGTAACTGGATCAGATGAACACGGAACCCCAATAGAGGTAGAAGCTTTACGAAAAGGCATTAATCCAAAGGAATTAACTGATAAATACCATAATCTAATACTTGAACTCCTCAAGAAATATTCAATATCATTTGATAATTATTCAAGAACAGAATCTCCAACTCATATTCAATTCTCTCAGTCATTCTATCGTAAACTCTATGAGAATAATCATATAACCAAGAAAACAGTTGAACTTCCTTATTGCGACAAATGCAGCAGGTTTCTTCCAGACAGATTTGTTGAGGGTAAATGTCCATATTGTGAATTCGAAAGTGCTCGTGGAGATCAATGTGATAACTGTGGCAGAGTACTTGATCCAACTGAACTAATAGATTGGCATTGTGTGTTCTGTGGTTCTAAACCAACTATCCAACCATCTACTCATTGGTTTTTTGAATTACCCAGATTCGAGAAAGATATCAAAAATTATCTTATCAACAATGAACAATTACCTGAAAACGCAAAGAATTTTTCGTTGAGATGGATTCAGGAAGGCCTAAAACCAAGAGCATTAACCCGCGATAATAAATGGGGAGTTCCCTCACCCTTTCCTGGTTCAGAAGGTAAAACGATTTACGTTTGGATGGAAGCAGTCCTCGGATATTTATCAGCCTCAATCGAATTCTCTGAGAATAAAGGAAATCCAGATTTATGGAAAGAATATTGGAAGGATAAGCAAACTAAAAATGTACACTTTATTGGGAAAGATAATATTCCTTTTCATACAATAATTTTTCCAGCTCTTCTAATAGCATCCGAAGAGAACTACGTATTGCCTTGGCAAGTATCGTCGACAGAATTTATTCTTTACGAGGGCCAAGGTAAATTCTCAAAGAGTCGGAGGATAGGTGTTTGGATGGATGAAGCTCTTGAAGTTGCTGAACCCGAGTACTGGAGATACGTTTTGATAAGTATCAGACCTGAGATGAAGGATGCCAATTTTACATGGAGAGAATTCGAGAGACACATAAACACCGAGCTAAACGATATCTTGGGTAACTTTGTCCATAGGACTCTAACATTTGTCAAGTCTAACTTTGAAAGTCGTATACCCGAAGTGAAAGATATCTCTGAACAGGATAAGGAAATCATAGCGATATGGAAGAACGTTCCTTCAAAGGTTGGCGATTTAATGGATCGTTTCAGACTTAAAGAGGCCTTATTTGCAGTTGTCGATCTCGCTCGGTCTGGAAATGAGTATATGAGTAGGAAGGAGCCATGGCATCTTATCAAGAGTGATGAGCAGGCAGCAGCTAATACGATAAATGTATGTTCCCAGCTTGTTCGCAATCTTGCGATTATTCTTTATCCATTTCTACCACGAACTTCTCAGCTTATATGGAAGCAACTGGCCTTAGAGGAAGACGTTAGTACACAGAATTGGTTTAACGCAGGTGAAATGCAATTACCTAGTGGTCATAAAATAGGTAAACCCAAACCTCTATTCCACAAAGTTGATTCTGCAGAAATAATGAAGAATTGGAAACCAGCAGTGGTGCCCAGATAAAAAAATGAATTTAAAAATAGATATTCATATCCATTCGATCAACTCCTTCGATAGCTCAATTCAAATTAAGGATCTACAGAAGATTTCAAGATCGAAAGGACTTGATGGTGTTGCAATAACTGATCATGACAAATATTTTAATGAAAAAGTAGATGGATTAATAGTCATACCTGGAATAGAAGTAAGCACTAGAGAAGGACATCTTTTAGGTTTGGGTCAAGTTGGAGATATAGTTGCTGGATTATCTGTTAATGAAACAATAAGGATTATTCATGACCGTGGCGGTGCTGCAATTCTTGCACACCCTTATGATCTTATTCGAGGGGGAATTAAACCTGATCAAATCACAGAAAAGTTAGATGGAATAGAGACAATCAACTCGAAGGCCTACCCTTACACTCTGTCAAAACATTTGGCTGAGAAGGCGGCAAAAAAGATGGGAGTTTCATCTCTTGGAGGTAGTGATTCACACACACTAGAAACTGTAGGTGATGCCTATACCAGTATCAGATCACAATCATCATCAATTGATGAAATCATTGATGCAATAAGGAAAGGAGACGTAAGTCCTGAGGGTGGTTCAACAGGAAATGTTAATCAATTGAGACGTATGAAGGCGGCAGTCAAATGGCGTCTTAAAACATGACTTTATGAATTCTGTGGAGCCTTAGGATCTAACACTTTACAATCCAAACGGCGTTGATGAGCTCCAATTATTTTAACTCTTATTTTCTTTCCCATAGGAACCACATCTTGAATGAATGCTTTCTTGTAATTGTGTGTTCGACAAAATAGAGTACCTGTTGAGGTTCTCTCAATTGGATAGACCTCTTCATAAGATCCTAACATTTTCATGTGCTGGGTCTTAATGATGTGTCCAACCTGTTTAGATAATATGCGTGACCTTGAAGCGATAATCCTACTGTCAAGTTGTTTCATTTTGGAAGCCGCTGTTCCAGGCCGTGGAGTATATTTTGAAATGTTGATTACATCAGGTCTAACAAGTTTAATTAGATTTAGGGTTTCTTCGAAGTCTTCTTGAGTTTCAGTTGGAAATCCGACTATTATATCTGTAGCTATTGATATTGTAGGAAAATGTGATCGAAAAATACTTACTATAGAGAGAAAATCATCAATAGTGTTTTTACGTTTCATAAGTTTAAGAATTCTATTTGAGCCAGATTGGATTGGCACATGTAAATATTTGTAGATCTTATCGTTTTCATATGCATGAATTATGTCATCTAACAATTTGAAAGTTGTCTCAGGATTCATCATTCCAATTCTTATTTTAAAATCGCCCTTAATGGCTGAGATATCTCTTAGTAAATCACAAAGATTGTAGCCTCTGTAATTGTAACTTGCCGTATCTTGTGCTGTAAGTTGAATCTCAACACTGTTTTCTGCAATCGCTTTTTGAATTTGTTTTAGTATTGATTTAGGTGTGAAGCAGTGTAATCTTCCTCTAGCAAACCGTGTACAACAGTAGGAACATTTTCCTTGACATCCTTCTGAGATCTGAAGGATTTCTATATAGCTGTTTAATCTTCTTCTTGGTAGTGATGGTTTATTCGGAGGTCGGTTAGAAAATATTATGTTTTGTACTCTGTTTTGAAGGCATTTATTGGCTATATCGTCTATCTTATCGATCGAAGCCGGATCAAGAAGAGAGCAATGATCCAGATGTGAATCGGCTATTCTCTGTAGATTAATTTTAGGTAGGCATCCTGTTATGATTATCGGTTTGCTATGATTTTTCATCTTGTTTAATTTTCCAAAAATTTTATCCTCGGTGATCTGCTTGACAGCACAAGTATTTACAATAATGAGTGAAGCTGTTTTTGGATCTTGAGTGATGGAGTATCCATTGTTGCCAAGAATACCTAACATTATTTCCATGTCGCTCTTGTTAGATGCACATCCATAATTCTCATAATATACGGTATTGGTTTTAGTAACAACTGTGTCAAGATTGTACTCTACTTTATTTCTTCTAAGAGTCTGATTGTTTGAATTTAACAATAAAACTCTCCGATCAAAATCAACTCAATAATAACCTAATGGCAACATCGGGTATACCCTCCTCCAACTGGAGGGATAATTGCGAACGTACAACCTTCATACAGAGTTGTTTTCATTCCATTCATTAGAGAGACATTGTTTCCGTCCAATAAGAAGTTCAAATTGGATACAGGTTCCTCAGCACCCGATATGAAAATATAATCTCGTAAGGATTGCCCATATTTATCTGATAACATCAGTAGAAAATCTTTGACGGTAGTCTTATCCATGACCTCAAAAGTTTCTTCTTGCTTTCCTGTTATTTCTCTAACAGCAGCGAAGTATCTAACCTTGGCTTTCAATTGAGAATCTCCTTGAATCGATAATCAGTGTCCTTTTGTTCACTTTAATAAACCTAAAGTGTTTGGTTACTAAAAGATAATCTCAAGCATAAATGATTCTTGAGCTGAGATTATGTCAAAAACATCAACAAATATTGACCAATCAGCGCAAGTAAGCGACAAAGCAACTATTGGGCAAGGTTGCCATATTGGTTCTAGAACTAGGATATTGGGTCCTGCAAAAATAGGTAATGATGTTTGGTTAGATGCAAACGTCACTTTATACGGAAATGCTACCGTTCAAGATTCTACCTATATCGGAGCAGATTGTATTATCGGTTATCCAAAACGCCAAGATCTTGAAAAGCTAATCAAAGACAAATCGATTGAAGATAGAGTATCCGGGACTTCTATCATTGGAAAAAAATGCATTATTAGACCAAAATCAGTAATCTATGTTGACTCTACACTTGGAGATGAAGTTGAACTTGGCCATAACGTCATACTTAGGGAAGGCGTTAGTGTCGGAAATCGTTCACTTATTGGTACAAATGTTGTTGTTGATGGCAATACAATAATAGGAAAAGGAGTATCCATTCAGACCGGATCTTATATCTGTAGAAAATCACTAATAGAAGATTTCGTATTTCTCGGGCCATATTGTGTATTAACCAACGATAGGTATGTAATGCGATTAGAAATAGAACTTGAAGGCCCAAATATAAAGAAAGGAGCGAGTATTGGAGCAAACTCCACAATAATGCCTGGTGTTACCATCGGAAAGGGATCAGTTATAGGGTCTCAAGCTGTCGTCACGGAAAATATAGCTGATAATTCCATCTGCTTTGGTGTTCCAGCCCGAGTAGCCAAACATGTTCCTCCAAGTTGGAAGAACTTGCTTGAGGAACGTTATAAAAAGGCTTCAAATAGATCTTAGATTTATCCAGATTATTTGTTAAGCCTTCAGGCTTTCTCTACTTTAATTGTCTCCCCGTCTTTGACTTTGTTGAAGACTTTTGGATCCCCAAGTACTCTCCCGAAAACATTAACTGGGCTTGCAGCAACTGGTTTATCACCACTGCTGGCAGGGGTTCTTCCGAAGAATATACAAAAACAATTTCCAGACGGCCAATATCCACAATCTCCTATCTCTACTTCTTGCTGGGATTTTTCTTCATTAACATCTACTGGAATGCTGAAGTAAACCTCTTCTCCCCAAGTACTAGCACTCGATTCGAATGGAAGACTATCTATGATTGCTTTAGATGTCTCAGGATTTTTCTCTTCGATTATTTCAGCCTCTACATATCCAGTACTTGCTGTATGAATCTTGATTTTGGTGCTCATACGACTCACTTTCCGTAGCACTTGACTATTACAAACATATAAAAATGTAGTATACTGGGCTAACTAATGAAGGACGCGCAATCGAATAATGGATTGAGAATTATACTATTGTGTATTAGCGTTCCCACTAATTCACTTTTCTTGATTTACCGAACCTGGAATGCTATTTTAATCTAATTGATATTTGGCCTTACTTCCACTATCATAGTGCTTTTCTTTTCTTGGTTATCCATCATCCATTTTGCTCTAACCTTGACGTCCAAGTCTTTGTCAATCTTCTCAGATGCTGAAAAAATCGCTATAGCACAGCCTTTCTCATCTGTCTTGATCTTGTCGGCTTTCATCGTACCTGCATCTTTAGGTTCAATTTCGAAAGTAACTTCAATATCCTTTAAGGGGGCGTTGTTCTTCTCCATTTCTATAGTAAAAACGCTTTCTCCACCAGGTTTTATCTGTCGTGGATTTCTAACCATTGACCAGACCATCTAATCATCACCTTACTTTTCCGAATTGGATGTCTTATGCTATAAAAAGAAAGCGCCAGCATTAGTTTATGCTGGCAAAGGTGGAATTACCACCACCAATAGTAGGGCATACCCCAATAGGGCATTGGAGCATAGGTTGGTAGTGTCCAAGGATAGTAAGTGTATGGTATGCTCATGCCGAATGGAGAATATCCCAATGGTAACATCAGAGCCATATTAATCACCTAAGAATCATACGGATAAGAGTTGTTTTTCAACGTTTCTAATCCCACCAAACGATAAATCAACTTATTTGACAAGGAGCAAAGATGATCAATACTTTTTATGTTAGAAATAGCAGAATATCATTCTAATATAGAAACCGAACGGTATATTATACCAATATTGGGGCTTTCCGCTATGGTAGAATATAAGAATCTGAATGATCATCATCTTAAGAGGCTCTCTTCAGAATATCCCGCAACCGCAAGTTATCCAGGTGCTTTAGAGCAGAAAATTCTGATAATCTGGAATTATCTAAATGAAAAACCTTCAATGTCCATTGAGGACTATGCCAAACAGTTGAAAATTAGTGCGAAAGAAGAACTTGATAGAAGGCAGGAGGAAGAGAGGCGTCACAGAGCTGAAATTGAAGCTAAAGAAGCAAAAAGAAGGACAGATCTTATCAAGAAGCTTAGAAAATGGCTGGTTGGAGTCGAAGACCCCGTATCCGTTAATGAAGAGACAGGACATCTAGAATGGAGATGCCCTGTGTGTAGGAATAGAGCAAAATTTGATCTAAAGGAATACATTGATGATATTGCCAAAGGACGGCCTGCTCGAGTAACTTGGTATTGTGCCGGAAAAGGTGTTGTCGAAGGGCCAAGCCACTGGGGATTTACTAGAGAGATACGGCTGCCACAAGGTGAGGAGATCAGTAGAAAAGTTCTTGAAGGAAGAATCAAATCAGAGGAATGAGCTCTAAACAGATGTTCAATATCATAGCGATATAAGGTATTTTTTTAATTTGTGTACCATTTTTTCAGATTAATTCTATTCAAATTCATGTTGGAGATTAATCTTTGACCCAACTAAAGAGTTCGGCTGTTCTAAAGTTTGGTGGAAGCCTTATTGATTTATCTGGTGCAAATATTCCTCTAATTATCAAACGTATATCCAAAATTAAACAAGCTAAAAATTTTGGACCGATAGTTGTTGTTTCAGCTCCCAAAGGATTTACAGATAGGCTTCAAGCGATAGGTGAGGCTAAAGCTCGCGGCCAAGATTATCGAGGTAGAACACATAGTCTAGATTTTGTATTCGGTTCATATTTAGGACTAGCATCGGATCATGTGCGTAAAGACCTACTCAAAGAATTTGAAAAAGAACTTGATAAATATAAAATAGTTGTACAGGATGCTATCCAGAAGATCGAAAAACGTTTCGAAGGGTCAATCAAAGCTAGAATTTTAACAAGTGGTGGCGAACTGCCAACTTCGGCTCTGATGAGTTATATTCTACGATCGAATGACTTTGACTCTTTACATTTGAAAAAATCGGATTGGCCAATCATTACAGATGACAAATTCGAGTCCGCAACGCCAGATATTTTGTCAAGCCGTAGATCGATAAAGAATCTTATCAGTTTACTTGAAGATGGCAAGGTAGTCTCTATCGCTGGTTTCTTGGGTTTAACTCACGATAATTTAGAAACGCTCTTGGGAAGAGGAGGGTCCGACCTGACTGCGGTATTTCTATCCTGTCTCTTAAGAGATTACTTCGAAGTAGAGACGATACTGCTTAAAGAAACACCTGTTCAAAGTGCAGATCCAGCAATCGTGCAAGACCAACCTTTACAGAGAGTTCAAGTAATGACGTATAATGAAGCTTCTAGGGCTACTGTATCTGGAATGAAAATAATACAGAATGCTGCTGTGAGACTGGCTATGTCAAATAATTTATCAATAAAGATCGCAACATTGGAAGATCTCGGGCTTGAAGCAATGATCCAAAAAGAGGATCCTAATCCTCAAATCGTCAAGTGTGTTACCGGATTAAAGAATTGTGCAATTATTACAATGAGTAGTGAGAAAAGTCGGTCGCTTGAAGATTGTCTCAGACTCTGGGAAGGATATGATGATTTTATTGATCTGGGTATAGAAGTTGTAGGTACTGGTAATGTCATAAGATCTTTCTTAATCCTTGACGCTGATTTCATAAGGAAACATGAATATCAACTTAGATCCTTTGATGCCAAGATGAGTGTAGAATATGATCTGGGAATCGTCACACTAATTGGTGATAAAATGAGAGTTTCTCCTGGCGTTGCCTCAGTGGCTATAGGTTCAATTCCACATATCAACATCAAACGAGGTATATTTGCTCCACATACTTCCCAAATAATATTGGTTGTCGCTGAGAACGATGTTTCAGAGACTATCAAGGCAATCCATTCCCAACTGGATAGAATTAATAAAGTAAAATGAGGCCTAATTAGAATGCCATACTTTAAGCCAAGATATGGCTTCCAATAAGATATATTAGCAAGCTATTCTGAGTAAGCCTGCTATTAGTATTGAGACTATGTCATAAGGGATCACATTTGCTTCGCATTCCAGCTTTGATCTTAATTTCACTCCTAACAGTATCTTTCATGCTATCATTTTCTAGCTGTTCAGAAGAGATCTACGTCTCCAGAGCAAGCAGAAATATGACCGTTTCCAATTACGGCATGACAACCATTGTAGATACGCTAGTAATGGTGAATAATGGTACGACTTCAGTGGGATCTTTAGATTTCGGATTCAACAAAATGTATTCTGATGGACTGATTTCGGTTCAGGCTATAGGACCTGCAGGTGTACAAATATCTTTAGAGAAAGTGGTGAATGAGACCTCTTCAACTCAATTCATGCGATGCAATTTGATAGAACCGATTACTGGTGGAGAGACATATGAACTTCAAATAGATTGGCTTTTTTCTGGGCTGGTTTCATTCGATGGGACAGATTATGTATTCTCTTTTAATGCTTACCCCACACTTCCAATGTGGACTGAGACCTGTGACTCAGTAATAATATTTCCCTCAACCGCAGAATTTGTAGACTGGCCGAATGAGACTTTCACAGAAACCGAAATCTCGGGACAGAAATCTCTTTCCAGTACTCAAAGTCTACTTGAACCTTATAACAATATGGAAATCTCGATCAAATTCAATAATCCATCTCAAGAATTAATCTCTTTTGAATCAATTAGAAGACAGATTACCATCACATCTTCGGGGCAATTAATTTCAAGAGACTTTTATCGTGTAATTAACTTAGGGCCCCAAATTAATAGTATAACATTAGCGAGACCCCAAAATGTAAGTCCAATATCAGCATTTGATAACGCGGGATCTATTCAAGATAGGCTACAAGTAAAAGCGGACTCGCTAGTAATCTCTCCGAGATTTAATCTAATTCAGACGAATGATTCTTTCAATTTCATGATAGAATATTGGATGCCTTTAGAGAACCTTATAAAGAGGATAGAATGGCCGAATAACTATCAATTTACAACTGATCTAGCAAAGACTGAAGATCTCATTGTTAAGCAATTTGTTGTTAATGTCTCTCTTCCGAAAGAAGCACAAATAGAATATTTGTCTAGTAATCCTAATTCAACTATTACTCAGGCAGATGGAAATGAACTATTATGCTACGATTTTGGAATGTTAATGCCTGGTCAAATTAGGAATCTTACAATGAATTATGAATATCCTATATTTTTGGCTTCAATTAGTCCTCTAAGGTGGATTTTCTCTGTTGAGATGATTCTTTTTGCCATTGGAGCCGCAATATTGATGAAGAGACCAATGAAGTTGATTACCAAAGTTCCAATTGAGAAAATTAAGAAATTCGTAACTTTACAGGATGAAAAAATCGCCCTAAGATTTGAGTTAGAGAAGGGAAGTGAAGAAATTGCTAGAGGAGCAATTTCCAAACATGAATACCGAAGAAGACGGAAATCAATTGAGATGAGAATCAGCGAGCTGAACCGGACTCTTGCTGCATTGAAAAGTGAATTAAAGACAGTCGATCCAAGATATGATCAGATGATAAGAAGAGTCGAGAAAGCTGAGGCAGAACTTGAAGGTCTTCGTGTAAGTAACAACCAGATAACGACCCAATATCGATCAGGTCGAATTAGTAAAGATGCATATGAATCGCTTTCTAAGGATTATAATAAGAGAATCGAAAAAGCCAGAGAGACTATCGATAGTGTAATAGTTACCTTACGTGAGGAAGCAAGGTAGCATCATCAAACGAGTACATATTTGATGTCAAGTTATAGTACTCTATTGTTGGAATTATAATATTTTTCTAGGGTTAGGATTTAGGGTGTATATCTAAACGGATGTTTCGACATCTCGCTATATTTCAGAAGATCATCAATCTTCGGTCTACCTTCAATTGCTCTTCGGATAGCATGTCTTGTTGCTTTATAGTTATTGATGTAGACACGTTTTCTGTCCACTGCTGATGGATGAACGAAGACATTTGCGATTATTATTAGATCATCCACATATTTCTCTGGAAGAGTTCTATCTTTAACACTGTCAATCACTGCTTTTGCAGCAGCTGATTGTGCAGGACCATAAACCATGCTGGCTTGTCTCATGCTCTTTATCGTAACGGTTGGAATGATCATTGTAGTAGGTTTAACAGCTAAATTCGGTTCTAGTATTGCTAGTAAGGGTTCGTGACCAGCTGAGGGAGTACTTTTAGCTTTTGCGAATGCTTCACCCAATGGGCCCTCCCTTAAACCTATCATGATCTCGACGTGGGCAACCTCGGATCCTGAACCGGCAAGTGATTCGCCAATCTTTAGTTTGAGGTTTTTTATGATTTGATCATCTAAACCAGTTGGTGCAAGCTTCTTACCAATTGATCTTTTTGTTGTAAGTCTAAATGGTTTGATAATTTTCTTTTCTAATTTACCAATTTTCTCAAGATCAATTCTGAGTTCCTCGAATTCTTCATAGGTCAATTCGCCTCCAATGGACAAGGGGAGTCTAACTGGACCTACTTTGATTCCTAACATGTTAAGTGCTGCCTTTGCTCCAACTGGACCGCTTTTAGCAATAATCCTAGTTATTTTTTGAATTCTAAGTTGAGTATTTCGAGCTTTTTCTAGATCCCTTTTGTTTACTGATTTGTAGAGTTCAACCCAAATATCTGGTATGATGTTTGCGCTTGCAAGTATCATGCCTGAGGCGCCTGAGGCTAGAGCAGGTAGAACTACTTCGTCATGTCCACATAAGACTGATAATTTTGTACCAGTCTTCTCAAGGACACTAAGCATGTATTTGAGTTCCCCGCTACTGTCCTTCAAACCGATAATATTTGGTATTTCAACTAGATCTTCAACCATTTGCCAGCTGAGATTGACTCCTGTTGCTTGTGGAATATTGTATAGAATTATTGGTAGATCGACTGCTTCAGCTAGAGTTCTGTAATGTTCGTAGATTCCCCTGTCCATAGGTTTATGGTAATAAGGTGTAACTACTAATGCGGCTTCAGCACCAACATCTTTTGCGTGTTGAGTAAGTTCTATGGTGGTCTTGGTACTGCTATGTCCTGTTGCAGCGATTACTGGGACTCGACCATTGGTATGATCGATGACGGTTTCAATTGTAATCTTTCTCTCGTTTATTGAGAGATTTTGAAACTCTCCTGTAGTCCCACATGGTACTAGTGCTGATACTCCGCCATCAATAACTGAATCAACAAGGGTCTTTATACGGGATTTATCAATTTTATTTCCATCATCGGTAAGTGGTGTGACAAGCGCTGGCATTACTCCTTTGGGTTTGAAAACCATCAGTGAATCACTTGGAGCCGGTAATAGTATTGGTATAAATTAAAGTCTTAGCAAATCTATTTTTTCGAGCATTGATTATGAAAGTCAGAAAAAATATCTATATTCCAAATTAGGTTAAACTAACTACCTGGAGAAGTTCTTAGTATTCCAGGTGCCTTTGTGACTCGAACTTCGCGGACTATGCTGCGGTACCCGTTTCGGATGCCGGGGCGGCTTCAGATGCCGCTTCAGGCGACTTGGCAGGGGCTGTTCCTTCATTCTTGAGAATAATCTCGATCGATGAGACTGATCTCTTTCCCCCTTCTCGCGTCTCGACCTCTTCAGTACCTATCTTGACGTCATCTATTTGCAAAGTATTCATGAATCTCCTCTTTGCTATTTGTGCTGTATCGACGGCAGTGGTTATAGCGCGGCCTCTGGCCTTCAATGTAACCTCGTTGCCACCGCTATTTACACGGCTGATGACTGATAGTACGTAGGTCATTACGGGCTTATTTCCAACGAAGACTGTATTGCTTTCCAACTGTGTTTCACCATTGTTTAATGTGTACTCTTGAACCTATCATAGATTTAAAGATAAGTTTAGCGATCCCAGGTGATAATGGGATCATTTGCTATTGAGATAAAGAAATAGCTATCATGAATGAAAAAGGGATATTTTAATCAAAGAATAACCTTCAAAAAGGATAATTCCTATCTGAGTTCGATTGCGATTATGAAATCCTCAAAAAAGCGGGTTACGAAGAGGAAAACTGGAAAGAGAATTACTGAAGCGGCTTTTGGCATAATTATGATTGGAGTAGTTGTTTTCGCTGTTCAAAGCTGGTTTTCTTCTTTACAGCCGTCCGAAACTCAATCTGCAAATAAGGCGGCTTTAATCGATCAACTTTCAATTAATTATCCAAATCCGTCCTTTAAGGAAGAATTCATCAGAATGTCTGAAGCTGTTGGTTTAACACCTGAAATCTTCACAGGTTCCGAAGTAACTTTAGATCTTTACAAGAGAATTCCATCGATGGGTTATAGGCTAATTGTATTCAGAGTTCATCAATCTACTCCTGCCGAGGTTCTTCTACCATTAGATCATCCGGTTACAGGATATCCAGTCTATCTCTTTACTGGGGAGCCTTATAATGAACACAAATATGTTGTTGAACAGCTAACTGATCTTGTAGTGCCCGCTCGAGAGATCAATGGTTCTAACATATATTTTTCCATAGGACCTGAGTTTGTCCATTCTATGAATGGAGAGTTTCAGAATACTGTTATAGTTTTAGCGGGTTGTTCAGGTCTTTATAGTGCTGAGCTCGCAGATTCTTTCATTGTTAAAGGAGCATCGGTTGTTCTTGGTTGGCAGAGATTCGTTCAGATGGACTATACTGATAAAGCCATAGATCGTCTTTTGAGGGCAATCTTGCTTGAGAAAACTACATTCTATAGGAGTGTTCTGGTAATGACCAGTGAAGTTGGCCGGGACCCTACTTATGAGACTAATCTTCTCATATACCCTGAGACAAGACGTAATCTCACATTTGATCAAGCGATGGAATTGAAAGAAAAGATAATTGTTCAAGATCTAAGAATATATCATAATAGTATTGGGTTTGATCGAAAATCTCTGAAATATTTTAACTGAACAGACATGTCTGTCCTAATTATGTAGTGTATATGTCTCATTTCTATGGTATTCCTATAGGAATATTTTTACCATCAAAGTATTAATATGACGAAATAACACTGTTATAGTTATTATGGGATGAGTGAGCTTGAAGGACATTCGAACAATAGAAGAGATCAATGAGAAAATCAGTAAAGGGACAATAAATGTTGTCACTGCAGAAGAGATGACTGAAATTGTCAAGAGCAGCGGGATAGAGGTTGCTGCTAAAGATGTGGACATCGTAACCACTGGAACTTTTGGAGCAATGTGCAGCTCAGGTTTGTTCCTAAATTTCGGTCATGCTGATCCGCCAATAAAAATGGAACATGTAACCTTGAATGGTGTCGAAGCCTATCATGGAAATGCTGCTGTTGACGTTTATCTTGGAGTTACTAAAATGCATCCTGAAGGAAAATTTGACTATGGTGGTGGACATGTCATAGAGGATCTAGTTGCAGGTAAAGAAATAGAGCTTGATGCCACTGCATATGGAACTGACTGTTATCCGAGGAAATCAGTAAAGACAACGTTCACTTTGCAGGATGTTAATCAAGCCATTTTATGCAACCCCAGGAATGCCTATCAAAGGTATAATGCTGCTACTAATGGAAGAGACGATGTGATATACACCTACATGGGCAAACTTCTACCAAATTATGGTAACGTCTCCTATTCTGGAGCAGGAGAGCTCAATCCACTTACAAATGATCCGGATTATGAAACCATAGGAGTCGGCACAAGGATCTTTCTTGGAGGTGGAATTGGATACGTAACAGGTCATGGAACACAGCATGACCCGGTCAATAAATTTGGGACGATTATGGTTCAAGGAGATCTAAAACAAATGGATCCAAAATTCCTCAGAGGAGCAACATATACCAATTATGGAACCAGCCTGTATGTTGGACTTGGTATTCCAATACCAATTCTTAATGAAGGTCTAGCGAAGAAAACAAGCATAAGTGATGAGGAGATCAAAACAAATCTGCTAGATTATGGCATACCAAGAAGGGGTAGACCTTCACTTAAAGAAACTGATTACGCAGAACTAAAATCAGGAAAATTAAGGTTAAAAGAAAGAGAAATCCCAGCTCAACCTCTGTCAAGTCTAAAGATTGCCAAAGAAGTAGCGTCAATCCTGAAGAAATGGATAGATGATGGAAAATTTCTGTTATCATCTCCAACTCAAAGACTTTCAGTAACAGAGGTTTGTAGACCAATGAAAATCACCAAGGAAGCAGTTTTTGCCCAAAACATAATGATTCCAACAGTGACCTGTAACATTGATGAAGACACCGAGACCGTGGCTCGAAGAATCATAGAAAAGAACGTTAATCATGTCGTTGTCGTAGACGACGACAGCATCTTGAAAGGGATAGTGACATCATTTGATATCACTAAAGCAGTAGCCAAGAAAGAAGCAAAGCTTTCAAACGTAGTAACACGCCAGGTAGTAACCGCCTCACCTGAGGAACCGATTGACTCGTGTGTAAGAAAACTGAAAAAACACGATATATCCGCTCTACCAGTTGTAGACTCTGAAAAGAAGATCCTAGGTATCGTAACGAGTGAACAAATAAGCAGATTGCTAGGAGAGTAAATGAAATGAAAGCACGTTTGAGATTCGATAAGGAAAGGACTTCTGAACCGATAATAGCTTCAGTAATTATACGCACAAAAGTCCCAATAAACATCTTAAGAGCTGAAGTTGACGAGAGTACTGGAGAAGTTCTCATAGAAGTTCCAG
Source organism: Candidatus Bathyarchaeota archaeon (assembly GCA_007050885.1). The sequence goes on along the minus strand of SMYQ01000070.1, from coordinate 324 downwards.
ATGACAAAGCTGAGAACGTGATCTCTGCATTCAAACAAATGGGTGTAGACGTCCAAGTAGGCCATTTCATAGAGATACTAAGGGACAAATGCATAGATTGTGGGCACTGCATAACTGTGTGTCCTGTTGATGCTATCTCAACCCAAAGTGATCTTACCGTGGAAATCGAGCAAGCCAAATGTGTACACTGTGGAGCTTGTGTTGATGCCTGCCCAACAAGAGCCATAAGACTGTCTGAATAGGAGGATCTGAAATCCCGAAGACATTTAAAGTGAAAAGGACTATCGAAGAATCCTCTATTTTAATTAAAACAGATCTTTTTGA
>SMYQ01000057.1 GCA_007050885.1 Candidatus Bathyarchaeota archaeon | reverse complement strand
GCTGTAATGATAAAGACAGCTCTTGAAGGGATAAAACAAAACTTGAAACCTCCTGAACCAGTAGAAGAAAATGTATATCAGTTCGACGATGAAAGTTTAGCCCAGAAACAAATTGAAGTCTTACCCACATCACTACGAGAGGCATTAAATTACTCAAAAGACACAGATGTCATTAGAAAAGTATTGGGTAATCATCTTTTTGAAAGATATATAGCGATAAAAACAAAAGAATGGAGCGAATTTAAAACTCAAGTAACAGCATGGGAAATCGAGAAATATTTGGATATTTACTGAGACTTGGTTTTCTATTAAACTTGATTGCAATTGTAGCGTTCCCTATATCAATAGTCAGGAAGAGGAGCTTGAGTATAGAGGTTCAGTAGCGAAATTAGGTATGTTAGGGTAGTACTAGGTGCTATGTACTAGATGCTGTTTAAGGTAGGGTATGTAAGATAGATTTGGTATCTATTTAGCATCTTTTGCTGTTAAGATAGCGGCAACCAAATCATCAATAGTCATTCCTGTAAGTGTCAGTCCAAGATTATTATATTCTGCAAGAATTCTTTGCTGTAAATCATCTTTGTTTAGTGATGCTCCAATTATTGATCGTTCAAGCTTTTCTATTGCGCCAATGTGTGGGTCGGTGAAGAAGTCTCCAGAGATTGATATTTCACTTATGCGATCGTCTATTGTTTCCATCGTGATTCGAATGAGCTTTTTAGCTTTGTAAACTCCCTCACAAATATTTACGCCCTCTTTTACTTTGATTTTTCTTGATCTCGCAGTTTGAAAAAGGGCTTCATGACTCATATCCTTCATGAATACCCATGTTTTCTTTTGTCGTTCCATTAGGAGTTCATCAAGGTATTTTCTTTCAGTAGACGAGAGTTCTCGCTCTTCAATCGTGGCTCCAATTTGTTTTTCAAATTCTTTGATTAGACTCTGCTTCACTTTGTCTCTCGATGGAGCATTTTCAAGTTCTAGGCGCAGGGATGTCATCCACTCCGATAGTGACTTTTGTAATTTATCTCGAAATTTTTCATCTGGCACTTTAAGGACTTTTGTCATCAATTCAGTGGGAAGGTCAAGCAGGATGTCTCCAGCCAGAACCATAGACTCTCCTATGGACACACCTCCATTACCTGAAATCTTCCTGTCTCTAGCAACTATATCGTTGATCGGTCTATACTCGGCTTTGACGCCGAATCCTCTTAACGTTGATGCTACGATGGAAAGATATTTTCGATAAAAATCTTTGATATCGACTGGGCAATCTTGACTTTTTTTCCTAACTATGAAAAAGTAGTCCTGTTCCCAAGGTCCGTCGAGTATTGTTCCGCCACCTATTGATCGTCTGATGACTGGGAATTCTTTTTGTCTCACGAAATTGAGATCAACTTCTTTCTCCACAATTTGATGAAATCCTACATTTACAAAAGGTTCACTCGGATAATTGAGAATTAATGTATTTTCAGAATTATGCTCTTCTTGAGCTTTTGCTACAGCCTCATATAAGCTCGTCATCACAAACCCATCTACGGCTCCTAGATCAAGTAATCTCCAGCTCATGCATATTCACGCTCTATAAATTGTGCTGACTGTCAAACTTTCTTTCTTAGGGATAGATTGGTGATCCTCTTAATCTTTCAAATCAAGCTATGTTGATTATCGAAAACTGCTTTAAAGCGCGAGTTAAGCAGATTCGTTTTACTTTATTTTTGGCTTGAATCTTCTCAAGAGAAGAGAGTTAGTGACTACCGAAACTGAGCTAAATGCCATTGCCGCAGCAGCAAATATTGGATTTAACAAAATACCAAAAAATGGGTAAAGAGCGCCTGCTCCTACAGGTATTAGTGCTGAATTGTAGAAGAATGCCCAGAATAGATTCTGTTTTATTTTGCTAACGGTCTTTTGGCTTAATTGAATCGAGGCAACAACATCGCGGAGGTCATCCTTTATCAGTACTATGCCTCCAGTTTCCATGGCTATATCGCTACCGCTGCCAATGGCGATGCCGATGTCTGCCTGAGCTAAAGCTGGGGCATCATTGATTCCATCGCCGACCATCCCGACGAACTTTCCTTCTTCTTGAAGTTTTTTTATCTCATTTGCTTTATCGCCTGGTAGCACTTCAGCTAGAATCCTGCTAACGCTGATTTTCTTAGCTATTGTATCCGCAGTTCTTTTGTTATCTCCTGTAAGCATGACGACTTCCAATCCCATATTCTGTAATTTTTTGATCGCTTCAACTGAGTGGTCTTTCAAAGTATCTGCTACGGCGATTATTCCCAATGCTTTGCTGTTTATCGCTGTGATCATTGCAGTTTTTCCTTCATGTTCTAGTTGACTCACTTGATTCTCTAAGAAGTCAATAGATATTTTATTGTCAATCATCAGTTTGCGATTTCCAACAAGAATCTCTTTATCATCGACATTTGCTTTGACTCCATGTCCTGGTATTACGTTAAAGTTCTCTAACTTTTGAATTGCAAATCCTCTCTCTTCGGCGCTTTTGATAATTGCTTGGCCCAGAGGATGTTCGGATCCCTTTTCAGCAGCTGCTGCAAGTTTTAGAAGTTTGTTTTTATCGAAATCTTCTACTGTAATTACATCAGTTACTGATGGCTCACCCTTGGTTAGGGTACCTGTCTTGTCAAACACGATTGTGGTCAATTTTCGTGTCTTCTCAAGATTGTCCCCACCTTTAATTAGTAGACCATTCTCAGCGCCTTTACCTGTTCCAACCATTATGGCTGTGGGAGTTGCTATTCCGAGAGCGCATGGACATGCGACTATTAGAACTGCTATGAAGATTGTTAATGCAAATGTGAAGGATTTCGATCCTAAAAAGTACCAAGATGTAGATGCAAATATTGCTATGAGAATCACTGCAGGTACAAAATATGCAGATACTTGATCTGCTAATTTTTGACTGGGAGCAGTAGACTGTTGAGCTTCTTCGACCAATCTAATTATCTTAGAAAGGGTGCTGTCTTGACCAAGTTTGGTAGCCTTGACTTTGATCAAACCCTCTTTGTTGATAGTAGCGCCAATGACCTCATTACCGGCATCTTTCTCTGCTGGGATGCTTTCGCCAGTAATCATTTTTTCATCAATTGAGGCATGGCCTTCAATAATTATTCCATCTACAGGTATTTTTTCTCCAGAACGAACTATCACAATGTCGTTTTTCTTTACTCTTTCTACAGGAATCTCTAGTTCCTTGTTTTCTCGAATCACTTTTGCCAGCATAGGTTGAAGGTCCATAAGTTTTCTGATGGCCTCGGATGCTTTTCCTTTTGCAATGTCTTCAAGTAGTTTCCCAACTAAAATCAGAGAAATTATCAGTGCAGCGGTATCATAGTAAACCTTCCCTTCTGGGAAAATACCTGGCATAAAGGTCACTATGGTGCTATATATCCAGGCTGCAGATGTACCCACCGCTATAAGGGTGTCCATGTTAGCGGTGAATTTTTTTAGTGCATCTATTGCTCCTTTATAGAATCTTAATCCTACTATAAATTGTACAGGTGTAGCGAGAAGAAAAAGTAATATATTGTTTGAAATGGTTGGGAGAATTGGATAGAACGAGAAGACAAATGTTGGTATGCTAAGTGCTAAGCTGAAGACTATTAGGCGCTTCAGATTTCGAAGCTCTACTTCTGGCGCCTCAAACGTGCGAAGACATGTTTCACTGCAGAAGTAGTATGGTTCATCATGAATTTTCGTTTTAAAAGGTGGATTCTTCTCGTCAACGTACATTCCGCAAATAGGATCTTTTGCCATATCTGAAACGCCTTTTTGAAGTTTTCAAGATTTAGTTGAAAATTATCTTTAATGACTTTAAATATAACGTCGTTATAAATATATCTGATTTCCAATTGAATTTATGAACATGAATAATCTGTGTAAATAGAAAAAAATAGATCCTTTTTGACTTGTTTTTAGTATCATATTTATTGAGAAGCTAAATCATTGAATAAGAGGATATAAGTTCAAAGTGGCAAAAATGTTTGAATTTGAATATTTTTATCGTTGGGATCTAGTTATTGCAGGAATTCTTGTTTTTTCAATTTTCTTAGTCTCTTTATCGTTCAAAACTAAATATGAAAAAAGGTCAGGTGGTCTATACTTTAGTTTTATAGTATCATTATTCGCTGAGATGTATGGTATTCCCTTAACCATCTACTTTTTCTCGACTTACTTGGGTGGAATACCAGATACCTATTGGAAAGGGCATATGTTGGGCTTACCAGGATTCATAATTGGCTCTATTATTTCTGGTATTGGCGTCTATCTGATTTTTATTGGTTGGAAAAAAGTATATGCCGCAAAAGGTGAGTTTGTTGATTATGGTATATATAGCCGTATAAGGCACCCACAATATCTTGGATTCATCCTTTTTACTTTAGGATGGTTAATTCATTGGCCGACAATTTTCACCGCAATACTTTGGCCAATAATGACTTTATCATATTACAAACTAGCTAAAGATGAAGAAAAGTATCTCAAATCAAAACTTGGAATAAAATATGATGCCTATTCTAAGAAAGTACCGATGTTTGTTCCAAGATTGAGTTGATTGATAAAAAGTAAGGAGAGAAACTCTTAATCTGAATATCTTGATGATTATTCAGGGATATCCAGATCTATTGAATCTCCAGGAAATGTCTTTCCACATATGGCCGATTCATGACAAGGGAGTAAGTGTTTGGGACTCTTAAGGAGTCCACGAATCTTCCAGATACTCCGATACCAAGCATAATGGTCATATAAAATTGTAGAGGGGACTCCTAATGGTCCATATTGTTCTGGAGCTGGAGTTATTTTGTGACGTTTTCCAGTTATATCTACCATTGAAGACATCTTGGGGAACAGGTTTTGATATATGTTGATGATGTCGCCAGGAATGACATATACGCCATCGGAAGTATTTACTCCAACTGTTAATCCGCCTATCGTATGCCCTGGTGTATGATAAAGATGAATACCATCTGTGAATTCGGTATCTCCAGTAACTCTCAGACAACGGAATTTCTTGAGATATGGAATGACATCAGGATCAAAATCTTTTCTGATTCGCATTGAAGGAAGGGGATTCAGTAATTCTGCCCATTCATCATAATGAAACACATGTAATGCTTTTGGGAATAGATGGCAATTACCCGCATGATCATTATGCAGATGTGTGTATATCACTGTTTCAATTTCCTCTGGCTGAGTATCGTTTTTCTTAAGTGATTCAAGCAGAAATTTCTCCCCTCCCTTTGCAGGCAATCCCGCCCAAGCCTTTCCATCAATTATGAATCGAGAATTCATTCCAGTATCTACAAGTATCTTCTTAGATTTTGAAACAAGAAGGAATGCGAGATAAGGACCATTTATTTGTAAGTCTGTATCAAGACCAAATGTCGAAACTCCTTTGGGACATATTATGTCTCCCACATACAATACGTGAATTTTCCAATCCATATCATTCAACCCACTATTGCGAAGATACTTTAATGATGTATTCTAATATTTTGTGGTATTCACAATCACAAAATGAATAATGAGCCTATTTATGATTCATTCTAATATCATACTCTAATACAATTAAATAAATATGAAATAAATAATGGCAGTAAATAAATTACATTCATATTTGAAAGCATATAAAACGAATAATTAGTGTATTCGCACTCTTTAGGAATATTTGGAAGCAAGATAAAAAATTGAAAAAGTATCTAGAGAAATTTAGATTTTACCTCCGATTAACTGGCGTCTCAGCTATATCTCGAAGATATTTTGTAATGAATGCATTTGATGGTGCATTAACTGCTTTAGGAGTAATCATAGGAGCTTGGACTTCAGGTCCGGTTCAACCTAGAACAATAATTGGAGCTGGAATGGGAGTAAGTCTGGCTTTGGGTATTTCAGGATTTTCAGGCACCTATTTTGCAGAGAGGGCTGAGCGCCTCAGAAAATTGGAAGAATTAGAAAAATCTCTACTCCTAGACTTGGACAATTCAGTTCATGTAAAAGCCCAAAGAACAGCTATGATTTGGGCTGCCCTAGTTAATGCGTTGTCTCCTTCCTTGGCAGCCGTAATCGCTATAATGCCATTCATTTTTGCACATTATGGTTTAATATCGATAAATGAAGCGGTAATAATTTCACTTCTACTAATTTTATTGGTTCTATTTATGATTGGAGTATTTTTAGGAAAAATATCGAGAGAGCGATTAATAATATCAGGTCTTCGTATAATGATCGTAGGTATAATTACGGCTGCAATCATAATACTATTAGGCAATATATGATTTGACTGTTTACATAACCTATACTT
>SMYQ01000124.1 GCA_007050885.1 Candidatus Bathyarchaeota archaeon | reverse complement strand
AATCATATTTTCAGCCACTTCGAGTTTAACATTGAAATCATCCAACACTTTTCCAGCTTCTTCGGGAGTTGCAGAATTGCTAAATCGTCGCCATCGACCGATCTGATCCCTGAGCAACGCAACCCTGTTAAGCGCCATGCATTCAGGACCGCGCTCTCCAGCAAACAATCCTTCACCATCTAAAGCAACACAACATTGAGCAGCTATTTCCATGTCGCTGTCAATTAGTGTTTTTATTTCTACGTTTGCATTTTCAAGCTCTTCTTGGAGCTTAAGATTCTTTTGGTCAGAATCAAAAACCATCGACTTCCATTTTTCCAACTCAGCAACAGTTTGTCTTTTATCCAGCTCAAGCCATTCTATTTTTTTTCGTGCCTCTGAAAGTTCCTCCGCCTGAGCTGCCCACGCTATATCCAGCTTCGAATGTCTTTCTTTTAACTCGGCAAACTCTACGTTAAGCTGTTCTATTTCCCTCATAACATCCACATGGAATTGGGCATCAGGATTGGTTAATCCTGATAATTGAAAATGATAATCAACCAATTGTTCCAATATTGTTCTTTTACCTTCGCCCATCTCACACCTCCTCAATCTTGCCCTCCGCCTGTACACCATCCATCTTCAGAGTTTATCTTCCGTATTTTTCTCTAGCCTCTCTCAGCTTTTGTTTTTTTATTTCATTATCTCTTCTCTTGTCTTCCCATACATCCGGACATTCATAGTCCAATATTCCACACTCTACATTACTAGATTTTTTTCGGTCGCCCACTATCCCCAACTGCTTATTCAAGCGCTCAATCTCCTCAGTCAACTCTTTGTTTTTACGTTCGAGCTTTCGATATTCAGATAACAGAATATATTCTGTAGCCGTGCTGCCTGTACTGTTATCGGTCAACCTAATAATCGGGTTAGCTGTTTTGTTCATATCGTCTCCACTTCCTTGACTGCATTCTTGGGAACCAAAACCACGTCCCCCTTCTTGCCAACACGTCGACGCGGCAGAAGCGTATCCTCTAATAAACGCACTTTGTATCTCTTGGGAGTTTCACCAACCAACACAATTGGCTTATCGATTCGCCCGGCCCACCCGTCGAGCATCAAAACGTGAGTGTGCTTCATGACATCCTCACTCTATATCGACGTAACTATCAGTAAAAGTGAGAAGATGCTCATAGTCGCCGCTCATCGCTTTCTTTTTGTAATCCTCGACAATCGACACCGGCACCCCGGCCCTGCGCAATGCGGTAGCAGCAGCACTTATGATTCTAAAACCATTCGCACTATTACCAATAAGACTACATGCTGGCTTCTTTATTTCTGTCCCTGTAAAACTTTCCTTATCTTTCTCCTTTTTTATTTCCACACTCTTATTTACATAGTCATCCCAACCGGCCACATATCCAGAAACGACTCTGGCTCCCTTGCTTCTGGTTCGCCTCCCCATAGCTCTACTACCTGTTGATGAAACCTTATCCACGATACAGCCAGCTCTTTATGGAGATTCTTACCAACATCGGACGCCATGTCATGATGATACACAGCACACTCGAACGGTTTCACCGGATGAATCTGGCACAAATTATCCTTGGTCAAGAAAGTACAACGACCCCTCGGATCACAAGGAGCCATCTCACCTTCATATCCAACAACCGCAGGCGCAATAACAAATATATCCTTGCCGCCGCTCTCTTTGCCGCTCCACCACTCTATAGACAAATATTTATCAAAGAAATCCTTTAACTCCATATTGAGAAACTTCGCCACATCTTCTATCTGACCCGGCAGAAACCATCCAGGTCGATGCGAACATGCTTTCACACACACCTCGCATTGACATTCTATTACCTGGCTCATTTTACTCCCAACCCTTCATACCTGTTCTCTTCGAGACACTTGGAGCACCGCTCTGGAACTCCTCTTGGAGAATTAGTCCGAACAGGTAGCTCATAGGCAATGCAGTGACAATAACTAACCGCCCCCGGTACTTGCTGCAAACCTTCACACTCCCAACTGCAAAAACCACCATCATACTGAAGTGTAATTTCCTTGCGGATCATTTTCTTAGTTGTTTGCATCGCTCCGCATCTCCATCTCGTACAAATCGATAGCATCGCAAGTTATGACAATGGCTCGCTTGCCGCCGTAAGGAATTTCTATCCACCCCTTTTTCTCGATAGCTTTCAACCGCTCGTACATTGCGTGCTTACTCTTGATTCCAAAATGCTCACACATCTCATCATAAGAAGGCTGATAATAAAACTCCTTCACAAAACCAATAAGGTAAAGCAAGGTCTCCTTTTGGATGTCTGTAAGTGGCTTGGCCTTCGTCACATTACTCCCCATACCGCATCAAAAACCACCAATATTTTTCTTTGGCTTCTTGCGCCATCTTCGCCAACCTAGAAATAATGTCAGCCTTGTCTCCATCACAGGATATACAAATAAACGGATTCCCACCTATTTCTAGTCCGCGATATGAAGGATCGTTGGTATAAACCCATCTAACCGTATCTCCCTCTTTGAATTTATATCCACACCACGCACACCTGAAATTCTTACCGTTGGGGACACCACTCCAAGTGGCCTTCACATCTTTCTCTGTTGCCACAAATGGCTTCTGATCTGTAAAACTCATCCTTTGGTCTCATTTCTCTCCATGAAAAAAGCTCCCCACTCCTCATAATTCCAAAAAGCTTCTTGAAAATTCCAGCCAGATCCCAAGACAACTTCTTCGCCATCGCGAACGATGCCAATCTTGTACGGCTCTTTGCCTTTCTCTACCCTGGCAAATGCCGTTGGCCCAAACTTCTTACGAGCCTTCGCTAGAGCTTGCTTCTTGTTCATTTGCTTCCCCTTTAGTCTTCAACATCACAATAATCGAGTATTTTTTGAGCCTCCGCACACATACCCAGTACAGATCCAAATTGATTCAGAAACTTTCACCGAGCCAGCGCCTTCACAGTCTCTGTCTCTGTATTTGGATCACAAAGCACTTCGACTTCACCAGAATATGGGCCGTGATATACCTTGACTTTGTATTTTCTCATCTTCAGCTCCTAGCCGAGTCTTTAGAAAAGCATACCCTGGTTCTACGTTCAGGTCAAGAAGTTTACTACCCTTTTAATATAAGGCTATCCGCCGTGATTTATAATAATCGATGACCTCTACCGCTATCTCGGCTATCAACTCAGTCTGCCAGCCGATCCCTTCTTCTTTTACAACACCCTCTCTTGTGAAAACTTCTCGGGTCACCTTGTCAATTATCGGTACCAAATCATCCTTCATCTTTTCTTTTTCTTCTTTACTCAGCATCGTACACCTTCTCTCTATCTCCGTTTTTATCTTGCTCTATCCACTCGACACTCATCTTCAAAATCTCAGCCACTCCAATCATGTCATGATACTCCTCAATATCGAACTGCAAGGGTAACTCCCAGTCGCACTTGTAACCATTCTTGGCGTAGCTATCCACACACCGAAGCATCACCTTTCCAGCCTTTACCGGCCTCCCACACTTAGGACATTCATCGACCTTGCAAAGCTTCTCGATAAGAGTATCCACTTCGGCCCTGGTAGGACATGTGCCAGCAAACCGTCGCTCCTCCATCCACCCCGAAACAGTCAACACGATTCTTTTGATAAACAGTACGAACATTCTCACCTCTCACTTTTTTGTGTCGTCGTTGCTGATTGTGACCCCAAACCCCTCATAGTTCATCATCCTCTTGATTCATCATTTACCCCAATACGAAATTAAATTCAGCATCCCAGTGATGGTTTCGTATCAGACGAGTATTTTGATATTACCCATTTTTTCTATTTGGAGGTTTACTTCATCCAGTTCTCCTTGGAGGTCGGCTCGTTTAATCTTTGTCGTTACTGGAACAGCGTCCGAAGTTCCGAGCCTATGAAGGATGAAAGCCAGCTCCGTTCGTTTCGACAGTAATCCTTCGTACTTTTTCATCAGGTCATGCAGTTCTTTGATTGTCATAATACAGTACACATTCCTTTCCGGCCTACGCCAGCAAATCAACAGTTTCCATGTCTTTGATAGTAACCTTACTACCCATCAAGAAGGTTCTTATTTCTATTTCATCACGGTAGAAGAGTCGCACTTCCTTATCCACGAAATCATGGAAAGTTCGAACCACCTGATGATAGGTATCCTTACTCACAAGCACCAGGTCTCCGACTTGAACATCTTCGGCGAATACTTCCTTATTAGGACCCTTGAGTATTATCATATTATCGCGCCCTCATAGCTCTATCATCAACTAGCCCCGAGTATTGTCCTATCTTACGCTTCGTGTACCACACCGGATGGCTCCCTAAGCCGTTAGAGGTCACCACGCACGCCATCGAGCATTCCGGACAATCCCACCAGGTAATCACAGTCGGTATCGCCAGCGGGTTACCCATACTATCGAAGCTCTTTGTTTCCGAGTACCCTTCTTCCATCCTAGCCGAGCACAAGCACCTCATCAGTGGCATCGTATCTGTTACTCCGTTTCCTCATCTTCACTGTCTTCACTAGAACCCGAAGGAAAAACCATATCGTGTAGCTTCTCCCATTTCTGTTTGTAGTCATCGCGCTCGGTCTTAAGCTTTACAGCCTCCAACCCCATAACAACCAATTCTTGCTCCGCCTTTATCCGATGTACTTGAGCATTCACATACCGATCTTCTTCGTCGCTCAACCTGGCAAGTATCTTAACAATAGCTATGACCGAAACCACCAGCGCTATCGCCTCACATATTACCAAGACAACCAGTCCCATTATCAGGGTCCTTTCTTTATCAGCGACACACTACCGCTTTGGCTGTTATCTCCGCAGGAACCGTCGCTTTTGGTGGCTTTTTGGGTACATCCGTTGGGTCAGCCCACATCGGTCCTTCGCCAATCAAAAACGCCACCAGGTGTATTCCCTCAGCCCTTGTCTTTAAGTAGTTGAACACTATGTTCGGCTTGGCCCTGTGAGATTGCCAAATCTCCAAGGTCCACGCTCCGGTCGACCCCGTACCCTCTCTCCGGAGTACGTACTTGGCAATCTGACCTTCCTTAATCGAGCGCCGATACACATACCCTCGTTCATCAAACTCCCACTTCCAGTCCTTGCTTGTCATTCTTTTGACTCCGTAGGTCTTAATGTAGCATTGGGATTCACAGTCACCGGCCCTTTGGTAACAAGGCCTATCGTACCAACCTGAGCCGTCCCCTTCTCCCTCTGTCGCTTCCTGGCAACCTTCAAAAGCACCAGATAGCCCAGTAAATCATCGATTGGGTCCTCGTCATCATCCGCAGCGCCGTTCCCTATCCTAGATAGCTTATCGTCGATACGAACGTTGATTTGCTCAATGTCATCGGCCTTGCTGAATATCCTAACAGGACTAAGCACCGAGTTTCCATAATACCTATTCTTGGCCAAGATCCTCGCCACCAATCCATCGACAATCACCTTAACATCCGCAACCAATTCACTTCGGTCGATTTCCAGCTGACTCTCTTTTCCTATCAGCACGACTATCCCATCACCCTTTCTGTTTGGCCGAATTCAGCTCATCATACGCCACCTGGACAGCTTTGTTGGCACGAAGCATTGGTATCCCATGCCGCACCAGTGTCATGCTGGCCCAATACTTCGACCCTAAAGCTCTGAGCGATTCCCTGGCCAGATTCACGTCGTCTGGTTTCACGACTATCTCCGTCGTTGCCGAAGCTTCCTCTGGTGTTACTTCAATGGCGTACTTTATTTCGGGAAAGTTCTTGTCGAAATAATCCGCTATCTGCTCGCTCTCAGCCAGAGGACAACACACTAACAATACCAGGTCGCCCGGATACATCCCGGCCACCACATCTCTTTTGGTCATCGTCGACTTACAAAAAGCCTCTATACTATCCCCGTATAATTTAGGATACTCCACCCGCATTACAGTCAATCTCATCGCTTGCTCCTTCCTTTGTTGTTATATCGAGCACTGTGAAAAACTCACAGCTAACCGTCATTGTCATATAAGTGCCATCCAGAAGAGGCGCACTACATATGGCATTTTTGCAAATTCCCTTATAATCAAAGAACCGTTTCTCTCGTCCACTTGGCATTTCCTCAAACCCCTGAACACTCACCATCGGCACCTTTTTAGAAGGCTTCTCTTTTTCTTCATCCCCCTCGTAATAATTCAAAAAATGTCTAAAAGTTTGCAAAATTTTCTCAAATTTAGCACGGCCTTCTTTCTTCTTAACCCGCTCCGTCCACTCCATATATAGTCGAGGATATCCTTTGGCTCGATCTACCATGCGGCCCTTATCGAAAACCACTTGAACATCCGGAGTCACCGGTA
>SMYQ01000190.1 GCA_007050885.1 Candidatus Bathyarchaeota archaeon | reverse complement strand
TATTGACTGGCATCTGTATATGGTGGTAAGGGAAGATTCACAGTATAGCCTTGTCCCTCGCCATCACCGAAATCATACGGGTAGCCAGTTCCGGGGAACAAAGTGCGACCTGTTTGGTGGATAGAAAGAGTCAGAACCTCTGGATCACGGTAAAATTGTTCCTCAACCCCATCGCCGTGGTGGACATCAATATCCAAGTACAGAATTCGCTTCTGCTTATACTTCTGTTTCAAATAATGACAAGCGATAGCCACATCATTGAAAATACAAAATCCAGCCGCCCGGTCTGCATGGGCATGATGAAGCCCCCCTGCTGAATTCCATGAATGCTGCGTTTTTCCTGTCATCACAGCATCCACACCAGCTAGCGTTGCCCCCACCATTAAGCTAGCGATGTCATAGGCTCCAGGGAATGCCATGGTATCACCCATATCTAACGATGAAAATCCTTTGTGTTGGCTTAACTCCCGGACTTGGTCGATATAGGCTTGGGTATGGACAAGGCGCAACTGTTCATCAGTGGCTGCTGGGAACTCTGGAAGGCTTACACCCCTACTCGACAACACACCGAGTGCTCGGCTCAGCTCATGGTGTAACAAGATTCGGTTCTGGTGAAGTGGGTGATGGGGTCCAAGATCATATTTCATGAACCGTTCATCATAGAAAACAGCGACTGAATCAGTCATCGTGAGTAACTTTCCAGAAAAGATACTTTACACTTACTCTGTGTTTTGTGCCTAAAGTAGTTGCGAAAAATCCAAAGAACTGTGGTGACAGGTCGAAGAATCCCGATACTATAAAAATCCAGTATTCTGTAATTGACTTGAAAGGTGTGGCAACTGCTCGTAGAGCGGTCAAGCCGCAATTGACCCCCGAAGTGGTGTAAACGCTGGCTACTAATCAGCAAACCAATGGTAGATCTGAGTCCGTGGTCCAACCGACTATAATTAAATCTCGGACTCCTATTTTCAAAGTCATTGTTGCTGGCGAAGGAGGAGTGGGGAAGACCAGCATCATCAGGCGCTACCTTTTCGAAGATAGCTCAACTCCTGTGATGACAGTGGGATCGGAGTTTGCTTATCAGGATATTGAAATTAATAGCCAAAGGGTAGGACTATCAATTTGGGATTTTGGTGGAGAAGAACGCTTCCGCGAATTGATGCCAATATTCTGTTTGGGTGCTCATGGAGCTATCGTTGTCTTCGACCTGACACGGTTTTCCACCTTTCTTCAACTTGAGTTTTGGATGGATGTCATCCATAACAGTACCAATGGGATTCCCATCATCCTAGTTGGCGCTAAGGCAGATCTGGAAGGTGGCCCCTCTGAAGACGAAATAAGGACCTTCTGCCAAACGAACGGCATCCGTGCCTATATGCCGGTTAGTGCCCGGAGTGGAACAAACATCACCCAACTCTTTGAGTTCCTAACCGAGAAGATGCTTCAGGCCACTGATGAGGGATTTCTGAAGCCCGCCTACTCGTTGAAAGCGTGAAGGATCTTTAGAACCACTCAAAGCTTGCATTCTTTTATAGGATGTCCAGTGAAGGGAAGACGACATTCAATAATGCCTTGCTCAGGGTGAGTTA
>SMYQ01000262.1 GCA_007050885.1 Candidatus Bathyarchaeota archaeon | reverse complement strand
CACCGTTCGTCCGCTAAACCCGCAAGGCAGGTTATCCGCCGGGCCGTTGGGCAGCTTCACCTGATATTTGGAGGTAGATACATATTATGTCAGCAATATCAGCAAGAAAGCATTCGACTGTGGCCTTTTTTGTTTTGGCCTATCTAAGGACTTGTCCAAAAACAACTTCGTACATTGACAACTGAATTACAGCGGCGCACAGCGCGGTTTGATCAGATAGTTCCAGGTCGGGCATACACGGCGTTTGTGCAGATTTAGGTTCTTCATCTCCTTCTGTGAGACCTTGAGGCCTTTCTCATAGACTCGATCTACCAAGAAGGCTTTGACCTTGAGTCCTGCTTCGGTTGTGGTGCCACGAATGTAGCCTAACATTGCCTCAAAAGAACGTAATGGTTTACCCGCCCAGTTGATGCTGATGTAGCTGAACAACCGGTGCTCGATAGGATTCCACTTTGAGTGTCCAGTGGGGTAGTGACAGACCATCACTTCGATCCCCAGGCGATCGGCAAGCTTTTCTTGGAGAAGCTTCTTCCATAGGCGGAAGCGACATCCATCACTGCCACCGGCATCTGATAGAATCAGTAGCTTGCTTTCATCGGGAAAGGGTGTGCGGTCTTCATCTTTCCACCATCGACAGATGGCATCCACAGCGAACTCTGATGTATCGGTCGAGTTCCCAACACAGACATAGCCCTCATTGTGCAAGAGGTCGTAGATACCGTAGGGCACCGCGCGACCGACGGCATCTTGGCGAAAATCGTGGACGTTGACCACTTCTGCTTGCTGACACCACGTCTGGCCGGAGTTTTTGAAGTTTCCAATCAGCTCTTTCTTTTTCGTGTCGACGCTGATCACCGGATGTCCGTTAGTGAGGAAAAGCTGTTTCACCCGCTCTATGTATCGAAATTGACGATCTCGATCGGGATGAGACGGACCACTCAGTTCTTTTCGGTTCGCCTTTAGTGAGTAGCCCAACTTCTTTAGCAATCGTCGAACTGTCATTCGTCCAATTGGGTAACCAGCGTTGGTCAGAGCCTTGCTCAATTGCTGGAGACTGCTGCGCATCCACTTCTTTTCACTCATCGGATCGCCAGCCGTTTCGCCTTCGATCAGTGATTCTAGGGCTTCGCCGATGTTCGGCTCTTTTTTTCGATCGTATGACGCCCACCACCAGGTAGGCGCACACGATCTACTGGCCGATGGGCTAACTCGTTGTCCAGCTCATCTCGCCCACGCCGAATCGTATCAACATGCATGCCTGTGATTTGAGACATCAAGGTCGCACCGCCATGACCAAGCTTCTTCGCCTCCAGAGCCACATACCAGCGTCGCTGTTGTTCATCCAAGCGGCTTAATAGCAGATTCATCTGGTGATGAAGGTCTTTGTTTGGATGCTCTCCAGGTTGCTGACAATCTGGACATTGGCATTGATACACAGTTTTTGATGACATATCTCTTATCCTCCTGCACTGACTCGCAGGAGCATTATACTCGAAAACACGAAGTTATTAATGGACGACCCCTAAGCATTGCCTGCCCATCCACCCTTGGCTCCACCATCAATGACAAAGTACGTGCCGGCCGTGGCGTCCCAC
>SMYQ01000246.1 GCA_007050885.1 Candidatus Bathyarchaeota archaeon | reverse complement strand
ATCGATACATACTCGTCGTCTATCTCATCGACATAATACTGGTCGGAATCCTCTTTGTGGTCCCCGCGCTAGCAGCAATCTTCAGACTTGTGCCGCTTGCTTGGTATGAATGGGTAGGAGTGGTCCTGTTCGGATCCCTGGTTGTAGTCCTTGAAGAAATAAGGAAGCTCGTAGCGAAGAGACTGCGCAAGGGCTAGCCCGGCCTTTTCGGTAGGGACTACCCACTCATCTTACACATCACCAATCCCTCCTTCTCCCCTGGTTCGCCAATCGCAATGACACTGATTTCGGGACTAATTATTGGAATCCCAATCATTGTTGTCAGTGTATACTTCATTCGGAAAAGAAGAATTCGATAATCCTTCTCATGTCTGTGGATGGGAGGCACGTCACAGAAGGAAGTAGCACCGCTTCCTTCTCGCCTCTTTTCTTGCGAAGAAGCCTTTCCAGAGTGTTATTTGCCTTTATTCCTACTTTCGAAGACCTATTTGTCTTCATTGATAATTTGCTTTGTTGAAAGAGCTATTTTTTCAACTATGATTCGCCGGTCAGGAATCCTGGTTGTCGGAATTTAGGGTTGGGGTATGTGTAAAATCCTCTGCCACTTTTTTCTCCCAACCAACCTTTATCGATAAATTCTTTGTAGAAGTTGAGCATTGCGACAACCCCGGGATCATCAGTAGCTTTTGTTACCAGATTGGTTGAATGAAATGCCACATCTAATCCGACATGATCCAGAATGCCAAATGGTCCGATAGGCATTTTAGTAATATTCATCCAGACACGGTCAATATCCTCGATGGATGCCACATCGTTCATTTTTAGCTTGACTGCTGCTGCGAGTAGTGGGGGAAGTAAAGCGTTGATGATATAGCCTGGGTTCTCTTTCCTAAGGGTGAAAGGGGTGAGTCCAATTCGTTTGGTAAAAAGTTCTAGTAGTTGTATTGTTGTCTTGGATGTTTTAGGGTGGGGCATAATTTCAACTATGTTAGTGTACCAGATTGGGGAATTGAAATGAAGAGCTGCGAATTGATGTGATCTCCTGGTAGCATCAGCAAACATAGAGGGTATAAGGCCTGATGTGTTTGTTGTGAAAATAGTATGAGTAGGGCAGAGTTTTCCGAATTGACTAAAGACCTCCATTTTTACTTCAGGGTCTTCTGTCACAGATTCGCTGAGTAAATCTACTTCTGCTGCAGCATCTTTGGGGTTACTGCTATAAGAGATACGGCCTAGAGCAGCATCTGCCACTTCTTGCGTTACGTAATTAATGGTTACCAATTGTTTGGCAAGTGCGTAAATTTTTGCTTTTGCCGCGTTCAGTTGATTTGTATTAATATCGTAGATAGTCACGCTGTAGTCGTGGCTAGCGCACTGAAAACCAATCTGTGTTCCCATAGTCCCAGCGCCAATGATTAAAATTGTTCGAACTTTATCAATTTCCATTACCGAACACCATTCCTCTGGTTTTGCCTGCCATTTCCTCAACTTGGCTTTCTAAGCTTTACCAATTTATGGTATTTTTTATTAGTTTTAAAGTGACTCGGCTAAAGCCAATCTTCCTTAATTGCGCTGTATGGGAGATATTGTTTCTTGT
>SMYQ01000036.1 GCA_007050885.1 Candidatus Bathyarchaeota archaeon | reverse complement strand
TCCTAAGTGGCTCGTGGTAGCAAGGAATCAATACCGAATTAGCACAAGTTCCATACGAAGAATCAGAAAATATTTCCTCTACTTGGCTATTGGATTAATAGCTGTTTATGTTGGTTTTATCGCACCCGCAATTGTTAATCCGTTTATCGATGATTTTCTTTCATTCATAATAACCCAAGCTGCAGTTCCCCTAGTACAGATTATGCTTTTCATGTTCTTTTTCTTTATGATATTATTTCCAATTAGCGATACCTTGAGAGAATTGGAAACAGCTCAAATAGAAATTTTCTTAGCAGCTCCAGTAAAGCCGAGTGATGTGCTTCTTGGCGAATTTCTGGGGAAAATGCCGTTTTATGCGATCGCCATTGCAATACTAACTGGTACTTTCACAGCTTTTCTAACTCCACTTGGATTGGATATGGCTCAGATTGCAATAATAATTGCAGTTTTTGTAATATTGTTTCTTTCTGCTTTTTGGATAGGTGTTGTTGTTGCTGCAGTTTTAGGAACAAAGCTTGGAAAAATTGCTCGGGGAAAGGATCTTGGAAGAGCTCTTTCAGTAATTATCGTTCTACCCATTATTGCAGTAATGTACGCGATAATCGGGGGTGGACTGCCTGAAGCTTTAGCTAATCCAGGAACGAGTCAAATGGTTAGAACAGCACTTAGTGTATTACCCAGTTCTTGGAGTGCAGAAATTTTTGTTGGTTTTGCATCGAATCCTGGTAATATTGGAGCTGTTGGTTTTCAGACTTTGACTCTATTTGGAGGACTCCTGATATTCTTCATAGCAGCCCTATGGGTGGGTACGAAAGTTGCTAATCGCGCATATAGCCTTGATACCTTTAACTTTACATCATCTATAGCAAAGCCTGATGGTTTTTTCTATAAAACAATTAGATTTGTGGGAGGTGGCAAGTCATTTGGAACTGTTTTGTCTTCTATATTCAAGGATTATAGTAGAAGACTTGAAAACTTATCATGGATCATCTATGCAGTGGGGCTTGTTGTTTTAATAAGAGTATTTATTTCAGATCCTTCTTCAGAACCCTTCGATCATTTAATGTTCCTAAGTATGATGGCTATTCCCTTTCTTGCTGCTTTTGTTGTTGGGACAGTAAGCCGGGGAAAAAACACACTCTTCATATTTAAAAAATCACCGTCTGGTATTTGGAAGTTTGTGAAGGCAAGGCTATTCCAAGGTTGGTTGGTGGCAGTTCCAATTGCTACAGTATTGATTGCATTCTTCACCATCCTACTTTCTCAAATTGGGTTAGAATACATGTTAATCAATGTAGTTTTGGGTGCACTAAGAGCTTTAGTTTTAGTTGCTGTTGTTCTAGGGCTTGCTATTATTAATCCGATTTTTGCTGAAGAGTCAAGAGAACGTAACATGGGAGTCATAATAAACCTGATGATAGTCTTTTTTGCAACCATGGCATTTGAGATTGGTCTATCTAGAGTGGGTCTGAGTTTTGAGAAAATGTTTCTAAACATAGATACTTTTACTGCTGGAGTATTTGACCATCTCTTGTTAACCATGGTTTTTGCATTAGTTGGATTTTTTCTACTTAATATAGGAATTAGAAAGTTGGATAGAATAGAATAATAAAAAACTCTTCAGAAAATTAAGCTTGTCTGATATCCAAACAGAATAGGTTTAGTAACTCAATATTTATGAATAAAAATGGGATTTTGTGGGTAATTAGCATTCTAGTTTGCTTTTGAATTTTATTAAGAGAGATTAACTTAGTTTATTTTTTCAATTACCCATAGATAATGCACTCTTGCTCCCATTCCTCCAAAAGTCCAGCTTGGAGAAACATTAGGAATAACTGAAACTACTTCCCCTTCAAGATCGTTTAGAAACTGCTCAAATCTCGCTTGATCTCTACTCATTCTAACCTCAACTCTGTGCACTCTGTATTTTTGCTTCATTTTATCACCTCACTTCTACCACACTATTATTGGAAGCATTTTGTTTGTTGTTTTGATTCCTTTTTTCTTTATTTGCTAAATAAATAGCTGTTATACATAGTCCTGATGCTAAAATACTAACAAAGGCAAGATTAATTGCTATTGCGAGTATCAACCCAATTGATATCAAACTAACTGCCAAAAAAAGAAAGCTTCGATAATCTACTTGTTTCTTTTTTCTGGTCAAACTTAATCGCTCTAATTGTTTGTTTTTGACTATATAATTCCATGTTTTAGAACAATATAAAAAAATGAGAGTTATCTGGAAAAATATTAATGGATGATGTCTACATTTGTCCAGGGTCCAAATTTTTGTATTTCAACCAATACGCCTGTTTTATTAAATAAATCTCAATAATCAAATGGTCAATAATTATTGTTTTCTCCAGACAATAAACACTGTAATCGCAATCATCGTTAATATTGTTAATATAATGATATAGAAAATAGTTGAGTCTATTCCAAATATTTGTGAATCCCACATATTTGTTTTGTCAGCAACCATTTTTTGACTAAAATTATTTGTTGAATGTTCTGATTCTAGTAGAATTCCCGTAACCATATCCCAATGACATTCTATTCCGTCAATCGTTGCAAAATTAACCCTTCTTTTTGCGTTACAATAACTGTATTCTTCAACTCCGCCAATTATTACCCTGCCAAAATCTATATGAAAAAAATCATCACCTTTGTCTAGGTTTGCTGGTATAAGCAATAAATCAAGAACACCTGTTTCGAGATTATAAGTTCCACCAACGGTATCTGTTGTTCCATCAACCTTCACTAGTGTTAAATTAGCAGTAATACTTGTTCCTTCGACATTGTAAACATCAATTTTGATCCATTCTGGATAATCTCTTGGAGCCAAACCAGAATATTCAAGGTTATACTCTATCCAATCTCCTCCCTTCACTCCAACATTAACCGGGGCAAAAACAAGTCCTATTGGGGAAATCCAAAATAATGTAATCAAAATCATTAAAATCGAAATAAGTTTCAAAACATTTCTCCCAAACAAAATAATGGAATAAACCTTTTATTATTTTACTATATTGAAGAGTTAAAAATTTAATTGATCTGAATGATAATTAATTAATGATATCATATATTTTATTAATTGTGAGAATATGGGGTCATAACTTTTCTCAGGATATGCGCGTGCAGGCGTACTTTCATTCAGATTATATTGATCAGGCATAAATTGAACCAAAGATATATCCGTGATAAGAAATGTAAAGGGGAACGAGTATAGGTTAATATTATCAAATGGAAAGATGACTATGCCCTTACGTAATGATATAAAAAAGGTTATGATTATCGGTTCTGGTCCAATTGTTATCGGACAAGCTTGTGAATTCGATTATTCTGGTACTCAAGCATGTAAAGCCTTGAAATCATTAGGTTATCAGATTGTATTAGTTAACTCAAATCCGGCAACAATTATGACTGACCCTGATATGGCTGATGTTACTTATATCGAGCCCCTTAATCTTGAGACGATGATTAAAATCATCGAAAAAGAACGACCAGATGCCATACTACCCAATTTAGGTGGACAAACTGGACTTAACCTCAGTTCCAGCCTGTCACGTTGTGGAGCCCTAGACAAATATAATGTAAAGGTAATCGGTGTAGATCCGGAAGCTATCCGTCGCGGTGAAGATCGTTTGGCATTCAAAGAAACGATGATAGAACTTGGTATAAGTACTCCTCGGAGTAAAATTGCTTACAGTGTTGAGGATGCCGAATTAGTTGCTAATGAGCTTGGCTATCCAGTTATTATTCGACCAGCCTTTACACTTGGTGGTACCGGCGGAGGTTTGGTATACAATGTCGAGGAGTTACGCGTAATTGCAAGCAGAGGTATCGCAACCAGTATGGTTGGCCAAGTTTTAATTGAAGAATCAGTAGAAGGCTGGGAGGAACTGGAACTGGAAATCATTCGGGACGCCAAGAATCAGATTATTACAGTTTGTTTTATTGAAAATGTTGATGCGATGGGTGTCCATACTGGCGATTCTTTCTGTACTGCTCCCATGCTTACAATTAGTGAATCGCTCCAAAAACGACTCCAAGAATATTCATACAAGGTAGTTGAAAAGCTTGGGATTATCGGTGGTACCAACATACAATTTGCACACGACCCCAAAACTGGAAGGGTAGTAATAATTGAGATTAACCCACGCACTTCACGTTCTTCGGCATTGGCTTCGAAAGCCACTGGCTTTCCTATTGCCTTAATCTCTGCCAAATTAGCCGCAGGTATGACTCTGGATGAGTTACCTTACTGGCGAGAGGGTACCTTGGAAAAATACACTCCTTCCGGAGATTACGTAGTAGTTAAGTTTCCCCGTTGGGCTTTAAAGAAATTCCGTGACGCAGAGGATCGCCTTGGTACTCAGATGCGTGCTGTCGGTGAGGTTATGAGTATCGGCAAAAATTATAAAGAAGCTTTTCAGAAGGCTATCCGGTCTCTAGAGATAGGGCGGTTTGGGCTCGGATTTGCAAACGACTTCAATGAAAGATCACTTGAAGAATTAATGAAAATGCTTACTTACGCTACCAGCGAAAGGCAATTTATTATGTATGAAGCTCTGCGCAAAGGTGCCGGGATTCAGGAGCTTTATCTTAAAACTTTTATTAAGCCTTGGTTCATCCAGCAAATGAAAGAACTGGTAGAAGAAGAAGAGAAAATCATTAGTTATAGAGGCAGAAGACTACCAAATGATTTACTTATTCAGGCAAAGAAAGATGGCTTTGCTGATAAATATTTAGCCAAATTACTAGGCGTAGATGAGGTGGAGGTACGCAAACAACGAGTTGAGTTAGGATTATTGGAATCATGGGACTTTGTTCCAGTTAGCGGGACAGAAAATTCCAGGTATTACTACTCTACTTATAATGGACCTGATAGGACTTTAGTTAGTCAGCGGCCAAAGGTGATGGTTTTAGGTGGTGGACCTAACCGTATTGGTCAGGGTATTGAATTTGATTACTGTTGTGTTCATGCTGCTTTTGCTCTTCGTGATATGGGCTATGAGACTATCATGATAAACTGTAATCCTGAGACTGTATCTACTGACTATGATACCTCAGATAAACTGTATTTCGAACCCCTGACCGTTGAGGACGTTTTGAGTATTTACCAAAAAGAAAAACCAATTGGAGTCATCGTGCAATTCGGTGGACAAACACCACTCAACATTGCTGCTGAATTAGAGAAATTTGGCGTAAAAATTCTGGGCACATCGGTTAACTCGATTGACATCGCTTCAGACCGTGGTCGTTTTAGTCAAATGATGCAGAAATATGATATTCCAATGCCCGAGTCGGGCACCGCCATAAATCTTAAAGAGGCATTGCTTGTGGCGGAACGTATCGGCTACCCGCTTATCGTACGTCCTTCTTATGTACTCGGTGGTCGTGGCATGGAAATAGTTCATGATGAAGATGAGTTGAAATTATATGTGGGGGAAGCTATCGGCATCACGCCGGGTCGTCACATCCTTATCGACCGTTTCCTAGAGAACGCTATTGAGACCGAAGCTGATGCCCTATCTGATGGAAATGACGTTTTCATTCCTGAAGTTATGGAACATATAGAATATGCAGGGGTTCATTCCGGAGATGCAGCTTGTGCAATTCCATCGATTAGTATAAGTTCGAAGCACATCGACACTATTGAAAAATATACACGACGTATCGCTAGCGAGCTTAAAGTAACCGGGGTAATTAATATCCAATATGCTATCTGTCAGGATAAAGTCTATGTTCTCGAGGCAAATCCACGTGCTTCCAGAACCGTTCCGTTGGTATCTAAAGTATGTAATATACCTATGGCAAGTTTAGCCACGAGCTTAATGATGGGAAAGAAAATAAAGGATTTGAACCTCAAAAAGCGTTTAATTCCACACATTGGAGTTAAAGAATCCGTATTTCCTTTCAATATGTTTCCAGAAGTCGATCCAATACTTGGACCAGAAATGAAATCTACTGGCGAAGTGCTCGGCATCGCTGAATCTTTTGGTCTTGCTTATTGGAAAGCTCAGGAAGCAGTAAATCCGTTACCGACAAAAGGAACTGTACTGTTAACGGTTGCTGAGCGCGATCGTTCCTCTTTAGTAGAAGATATTGCAAGAGAATTCATTGAACTGGGTTTCAAGATAATGGCTACTAAAGGTACACGGGCTTTTTTAGCTAGTTATGGTATCGTTTCTGAACCTATTCTCAAGGAACATGAAGGACGACCTAATATTACCGACGCTATTAAAAATAAAGAGATACAACTGGTGATAAATACTCCTTCAGGTAAATTGAGCGAGCATGATGATTCTTATATACGTAAGGCAGCTATCAAATACAAAGTCCCATATATCACTACATTGACTGCTGCTATGGCTGCGGCTAAGGGCATTACCGCTTATTGTTTGGGAAAATCAGTAGTAAAATCCATTCAGCAATATCATGCCACACTCACAATGTAAATTTTTTACTAATAATATGTATGTTTCTTGATTT
>SMYQ01000063.1 GCA_007050885.1 Candidatus Bathyarchaeota archaeon | reverse complement strand
ATATAGAAGCTATAAATCCCCTCTTCGCATTAGGATGTTCCGCAGCAATATGAGGTGCAAGGATAGGAGCACATTGAGCGACACATGATACACCTAACGTTAGACCAAGAGTAACTCCAGCAACTACTAGGATAATCAGACCTCAACACTCTCATAATTATTTCGTGGATTCACATGGCGCAATTCAAATCTAATAAACATTACATAAATTTCTAAATATTAATCAATAAAATTCTCAGAACTAAAAAGCTCTAAATAGGGTATAAAAAATCATTAAGCTAGTGATTATTATGAGAGAAGAGAAGAAATGGTTCAGTGATCACCTTATCCAACGAACAGTGAAAGCACTTGAAAACAATGGATTCAAAACAGTTCTTGCTTCGGATAAAAATCAGGCACTAAAAGAAGCACTACAACTTATTCCTGAGAAGGCTAAAGTTGGTATCGGGGGTTCTGTAACAGTCCGTGAAGTAGATCTTGTCTCTGAGTTAATAAAAAGAGGAAATGATGTGCTTGAGAATTGGAGCAGGAAAGTTACTCCAGAAGAGGATATGGCAATAAGAAAGGGTCATCTGACATGTGATGTCTTCATTACAAGTAGCAACGCAATTACAGAAGACGGTAAGCTTGTGAACATTGATGGTATGGGAAATAGAGTGGCATCAATGATATTTGGCCCTAAGAAAGTTATTGTAATAGCAGGAATTAACAAAATAGTCAGAGACGTTCATGCTGGTATTGATAGGATAAGACACACCGCAACTCCTATGAATGTAAAAAGAATGGGTGGTACTACACCATGTGTAACTAATGTTTGTGATTTGGAGAAATGTCAACCACCAAATCGACACTGCCACGTGATTACTATTATCGAAAAAATACCAATAAAGACAGACACAACCATCATCCTAGTTAATGAAGAACTAGGTTTCTAAGTCGAATTCTCTCCCTTTTTTCTCATTTTTCTGATATAGTTCTCATCAAGTATGCCTGCCTCAAATAGGTTAACTAGTGAATTACCACTAGATTTGCCACCTAATTTTCCTAAGAAATTTTTAGTTTGACGCCATTTCAGTTTAGTTAATCCACTCTTAGAATTATAGATGACACCTAAAACATTAGAGACTCTTATAAATTCAATTTGTCTAATTTTTCTTAAAGTCTCCTTGTCCTCAGCTTCAACATACATCGTTCCACTTTCCATGGGACGTTCTGGAAAGACATTATCATCCTCAAGGAACTCATCTGGTATAAACGAGTTACATGTACTCAAAATCATGAATCTTCTGAATGATTCAAGAGAACAAACTACGTCGATCATCATCGAAGCTTCTGCTCTCCCATGGACAAAGGAATTTTCCTCTCCTTAACTAACTATTTCCAACTGAAAAATCTTAGCTACTTAATAACAGAAAAGATTGACTGAAGATAAACCATAACGAACTATAATAAATATGGTATTTTATACATAGCTGTCTAAACTGTTAATCTACAACAACCTCACAATTCTAGAAACCTTCTCTGAGGCCTGATGCTCGTGCAGAACAATGTAAAGAAAAAATCAATTACAGAACCCAATACTGGGAAAAACAATATGGGAAAAGAAACAACAACTGCCGTTATGAAGATTCGAAAACGTGATGGCAGAATAGTAGAATTCCAACAGGGGAAGATAACGGAGGCAATATACAAGGCCGCAGAGGCTGTTGGAGGAAAAGATAGAAAACGCGCAAAAGAACTTTCTAATAAAGTAGCTCTAATTATCGAGAGCAAGTTCGATAATAAGAATATCCCTACTGTCGAGCAAGTTCAAGATATTGTTGAAAAAGTTCTCATTGATAGTGGTCATGCAAAGACGGCGAAATCTTACATTCTATACAGACAAAAGCGGAAAGATGTTCGAGAAGCAAGATCTATGCTTCTTGATGCAGAACTAGATAACAAACTCTCTCCCAATTCATTGAATGTTCTCGAAAGACGATATCTACGAAGGGGTGATACCGGCCAGCTAATAGAAACACCTACAACTCTATTCCAACGTGTTGCCGAAGCCGTCGCATCAGCAGATATTTTCTACAATCCTCAAACGGATGTAAAGAAGACACGAGAACAATTCTATAAGATCATGACTAATCTAGAGTTTCTACCAAACTCACCTACACTCATGAATGCTGGCACTGAATTGGGGCAACTTTCTGCATGTTTCGTTTTACCAGTAGGGGATTCCATGGAAGATATTTTCGAGGCTGTTAAGCAGACTGCATTAATTCACAAATCTGGTGGAGGTACTGGTTTTTCCTTTTCAAGACTTAGACCAAAAAACGATTTTGTACGAACTACTGGTGGGGTGGCTTCAGGGCCAATATCTTTTATGCGTGTATTTGATGCTGCCACCGAGGTTATCAAACAAGGAGGAAAACGACGTGGCGCTAACATGGCGATATTACGTATAGATCATCCAGACATTATAGACTTCATAACTTCAAAAGATCAAGATAGGTGTCTAACCAACTTCAACATCTCAGTAGGATTAACAGAAGAATTCATGGACGCCGTTATTAAAAACAAAGATTATGATCTGATAAATCCACGTACAAAAGAAAGCATTAGTAAACTATCTGCAAGGAGCACTTTCAAACTTATAGTTAGACAGGCTTGGAAGAATGGAGAGCCAGGAATAGTATTCTTGGATAGGCTTAACCGAGATAATCCAACACCCCAACTTGGAGAAATTGAAAGCACTAATCCTTGTGGTGAACAACCTCTTTTACCATACGAATCTTGTAATCTTGGTTCAATCAATCTATCAAGAATGGTAAACAACGGCAAGATAGATTATGAAAGACTCTCCAAGGTTGTTAGAATAGCTGTACATTTTCTGGATAATGTAATAGATGTTAACAAATATCCACTAAAAGAAATCGAAAAGATGACAAAAGGTAATAGGAAAATTGGTCTTGGTGTTATGGGCTTTGCGGATATGTTGATTCAACTTGGAATTCCATTCAATTATGATAGAGCAATAACAATAGCAGAAGAAGTCATGACATTCATATCCAAAGAAGCCAATAAAGCCTCACAAGAACTAGCAAAAGAGAGAGGGCCCTTCCCCAACTTCAAAGGAAGTAAATATGATATTCCAGAGGAACCAGCTATACGTAATGCAACTACAACAACAATAGCACCAACAGGAACACTTAGCATAATAGCTGGCTGCTCCAGTGGGATAGAACCAATATTTGCAATATGTTACGTCCGAAATGTTATGGATAATACAGAATTAGTTGAAGTTAATCCACTATTTGAAAAACTTGCTTATGAAAAAGGATTCTACAGCGAGGAATTGATGAGAAGGATAGGTGAAGCAGGCTCAATTCAAGATTTTCCAGAAATTCCTGAAGGAGTAAAAGCTCTATTTGTTACTGCACATGATATAGATCCAGAATGGCATATTAGAATCCAAGCAGCATTCCAGAAATATACAGACAATGCAGTATCAAAGACAGTTAATTTTCCATCTCATGCAACACCCGCAGATGTAGAAACTGCGTATATGCTAGCTCATCAGCTTGAATGTAAAGGCGTTACAATCTATAGAGATTCAAGCAGAAGAGATCAAGTACTCCAAATTAAACACAAACGAGAAGGCGTAGTTTTAGCAATTCCATCCCTTGAAACCTCAAATAATTTTGACGAACAAATTCAATCATAGAAACAGAACAAATTTTCTTCATACACTAAATCAATAAAAGTATAACGCCGTTATTTTTATATAACAGATAAAGAGTCTTAACACAGAAAAGAAGTTGCTAACCTTCAAGAAATTATTATTTTTTACGACAGTAATTATTCTTACTTTCACTTTACCTATTTCGAATGTATCTACATGCTATTTCGAAAATATTAATATCAAAGATCATGGAGTGAAAAGGCTTGCAATAATTCTTCCAAGCATCATTCCTGAAAGACAAGAAGTAACTTTGAAAATTATATCTGTAATTGACTACAAAGATAGAATGGAACTCGACTTTGAAAGAAGTGACAATGTAAATGTATCAGTTCTCTGGTCTTCAGCATCATACCTGAATGGTAGTAAAAAATCTGTCTTAGTTCAACTTGAGGAAGGAAGTGCCGAAGTATCATTAATAGGTTATATGGCAGAAGCAATTGTTTTGAAGGCTGAATGGGTATCTGGGGAGTCATATATGGAGACTTGGATGACTACAGCATGGGTAGGAGTTGACCCTCCAAAATAGGAAAAATTTGTTAACAAAAAAAATTTACCTATGAAACGGAAACCCACCAGTTCCCATAAGAACAGTATAGGGTTCAAGACCTGCCTTTTTATCCTTACATGATACAGTTATTTTGACAAACTCAGATTGTTGTGAACTTATTCCTACTTGCGCCTCACCATTCACAAGCTTAGCGGAGTTAGCATCTATTTTTACTTGTGAGTTTTCTAATTCGTAAATTGGTTCCATAGCTATTTCAATTTCATCATTTCTTGTTCTATCTATTTCACCCTTAGAATCAATAGCGACAATGACAATTTTTGATTTCTCATGATGAGTTATATATGATGGGACCTTCACCAAAAGTTTCGGTGCAGTGATTTTATCTTCTTGATTTTTATCCAACTCAATATACCCTATCTATTTTTTCCTTATTGGATACTTTCCATACCTTTGAGCAGCATTTATCATTGCCTGCATACTAGAGTCTGGACCATATACAGCAGCTCCAACTGAAAGGGTGTATGCTCCACCTGGGGCAGCTGTTTCTATTTGAAGTTTACAGATATTCTCTATTTCATGAGGTTTTGCTGTATGAAATATACCTATCGGTTCAACATTACCCATAAGACAAATTTTTTTACCTATTCTTTTTTTTGTCTCTTCAATATTATTTTCAAAACTGAAATTGAAGACTTGAAAACCTGTTTCAACTAACGGTTCTAGTATATGCATTGAACCTTTACAATTATGGTAGAACTTGACTTTTCCCTTGAATGAATTAAAAATTTTTTTCATGTAAGGTAGCGCAAATTCATTAAAAAATTTTGGTGATATTAATCCCGGTATATCATCACACATGAACATGATTTCGGATCCGCCAGACACTTCATCCATGGCTTTCATGAAATTTATTTCTGTTTGTGTTGTAATATCCATTAATTTATGCACATATTCTGGATTTTTGTACATATCTGATAGAAATGGTGCAACTCCTCTAACTGCGGTAGCTAGATCCATAGGACCTCTAATTGCAGCTGGATCAACTTGATATTGTGAAGGAGTATTTTCTATAAGATATTTGTAAGCTTCTAGAACTTTCGGAAGTAATCCATCCGTATGAGGATCCGGAACCTTGAGATTATCTATCTGTTCAACTTCATTTATTATTATATGATTCATAGGTGGTTCTTTTTCATAATAAATAATTTCAGCACCGAAACCTGAAACCTCAGCCACTATTCCAAAGTCAGGATTGATACTAGGTACAAACGCACAATCTGGAAAACTTTCATGCAATTTTATCTGGGCGTTAAGTTTTTTCTTGTAGTCAAAGATATATTCCTTGACATTGAGTCCAATTCTCGTTGCATCATACGAACTACGAAGAAATGTGACAGGGACTTGATCAGGTTCCTTTAGTTGAGCAGCGATCATAAGCCTATCGCGTGGTGTCATCTGAAACACCTAGTCATAGTCTGCCTATTTCACAGCCATCAGTCTCTTTGCTTCTTCGACTGCATCATAAGCATCTTTCCCATAAGAATCTGCTTTAATTTTATCAGCATAATCTTTTGTAACAGGTCTTCCACCAACCATGACTTTCACTTTTTCTCTAAGGCCCTCTTTCTTTAATATCTCCATTACATTATCTAATTCTGGCATTGTATGAGTCAAAAGTGAAGACATACAGAGTATATTTGGTGTCTTTGTTTCTACTTCTGAGATAAATTTTTCTGGAGGAACATCTACTCCTAGATCAGTAACGTCAAATCCTGCTACACTCAACATTGAGATAACAATATTTTTCCCAACATCATGCAGATCTCCTTTTACTGTTCCAAAAATGATTTTGCCACTTGAAGTAATGCCTTCAGCCTGCATTTTTGGTTTCAGAAAGGTGATTGCTTCTTTCATCATCTCTCCTGACATTACAAGTTCAGGGAGGAAATATTCACACGCCTCATATTTTTTTCCTACTTCATCAGCACCTTGACGAATTGCTTTCTCAATAATCATTTTAGGTGAGATTCCCGATTCAATAGCTTGTTTAAGTAAATCATTGACTTGTGCTGAATCAATATTTACAAAAGCGTCTTTGAGATCTGATATTAGCTTCTCTGAATCCTGCAAGTAAGAATCACTTCTTTTATGAGACTTTCGAAGTCTACTCCAGCAACAATTAAAAAGATTTCTCAGATGACAAACTTATCACTTCATTTTGATCAGCTGTCTTGGTAGTACTACAGAATTTACCTACGATTTTTAGCATAAGTA
>SMYQ01000191.1 GCA_007050885.1 Candidatus Bathyarchaeota archaeon | reverse complement strand
GCTCTCTGGGTCAAGCATCTGTAGCATGGGTACGCCGAAGCTGGCTGTCTTGCCTGTGCCTGTCTTGGCTTGGCCCATAACGTTTTTTCCCTCCAGCATCGGGGGGATGGCGTTTTCTTGGATGGGAAACATTTCGTCGAATCCGAGGTCTTTGAGGGCTTTCTTTATCTCGTCTTTGATTGGTAGTTGTTTGAATTTCATTTCGATCAGTTGATTGTAAGTGGTGAATTGCCAGTGGTTACGTGTTGGTGGATATAAAGTGTATCCCTTAAGTAACTATATGTTTCCGAGACCATCAGATAGGGAACAATACCCTCAATGGTGTGCATGTATGTGTAATAATTCAACAGAAGCTGCATGATTTAGGCTCGGTTGAGGGAACAAGTTTTTCAATTATGCAAATTATTTCATTATATGCTCCCAAGCACTTTCTACACATTAGTAGCCACTTTCTTGATCAGCTTATCCTCACTGGTGGGCATTTTCACCCTGAGTCTATCAGAGCAGAAGCTCCACAGGATTCTGAATTTCCTTATCGCTTACTCGGCGGGAACCATTCTGGGTGCTAGTCTGTTTGATCTAATGCCCGAGGCGGTAATGTTGGTTGATATAGAGTTAGTTTTCCCGTTGGTTGCTTTTGGTTTCGTTTTTTTCCTCTTCCTTGAAAGGAGTATCTACTGGTATCACGGTCATGGACATAGACATGAGTTTGGCGAACACGATCATGAGGCTGTGAAGATGACCAAGACCTTTGCATATCTCAACATTATCGGTGATTTTGTTCACAATTTTATCGATGGAATGATTATCGCAGCCAGCTTCCTCAACGGGATCACTGTGGGGGTTGCTACAAGTATCGCTGTTGCCTTCCATGAATTGCCTCAGGAGATGGGGGATTATGGTATTTTGGTCTACGCTGGGATGGAGAGGAGACAGGCTCTTATGTATAATTTCGCCGCTGCTCTCTCTATCGTTTTAGGGGGTTTGTTTGGTTCGTTTTTCATTTCGATAATTGAGGGTTTGAGTGGCTGGATGGTAGCTTTCAGTGCTGGGGCTTTCCTGTTTTTGTCTGCATCTGAGTTAATCCCTGAGATTCATGATGATAATGACTGGAAAAAGTCACTGGTTCACATTTTGTTCTTGTTATTAGGTATGTGTACCATCTATATTTTGGGATTCGTTTTCCAGTGATTTACATTAAACGGTAACCAACGATAACTCTGCACATTGAATACAATTTTAATAGACATTTTTATTAATAGTTAAATAATGATATTAGAAATCATCCAAAAAAATGGATGAAAATAGCTACATTTACCACACACCAGAAACTGCGCAAATCCAAACAGGTTATATTATATCATCCGTCCTATTGCCTCAATGAAGATCGTAAAGGCAGACGAGGAAGGACTGCAATACGCAGGATCGGCGCTGAGAAAAGGAGGCATCGCCATCTACCCCACCGAGACCGTTTATGGTCTGGGCTGCGTCCCAAACGACCCTGACGCCACGAAGAAGATACTTCAAATCAAAGAACGTGCAGACAAGCCACTGCCACTGATATGCTCATCGATGGAAATAGCGAAAAGAATAGTAAAGTTCAACCCCACCGCAGAGAAG
>SMYQ01000106.1 GCA_007050885.1 Candidatus Bathyarchaeota archaeon | reverse complement strand
AAAAGGAATACCGTTCTTTGGAAACGTGAAACTTGTCGCGTTTATGTTAGTCTTATCGGTGATGTTAGGGGGAGTCATTATAAGGTTTCAACCAAGAATTAATCCTGAGGGACGAAAGGGAGGAAGTGCCGATTTCTCCCACGCCTTCAAAAGTACGTTGGACTATACGTTAGATAAAAATTACGCCCACTCTGACCGGGCCGGCGGGCGGCTTGCTACGACGCTACTTGTTCTTGAGCATATCACAAAGGGAGATCTGGCACACATGCTTTTGGGGTATGGTCCGGGTTGTCTAACGAGGAGTGTGCTTGATGATGGAGCGCGAGTTGATCCGCGTATTCAGAGAATTGTCCGGAGTTATGGTATCACGGGGATGGTGTATACGTTGACAGAGTATGGCTTGCTGGGGTTTGTGCTCATCAGCTTGATATTCCTCATTTTTGTGCGTATGTGCTGGGACTGGTACAAGCGTGAGACAGATGGCTACTGGAAGGCTATTGCCACCGGTTCGGTTGTGTTATCAGTTTACAATGGCGTTATTTTTCTCACATACAATACTCTGCCGATTCTGGGTGATACAATCGTACCAGTCTATTTTTATGCCATGGCAACCACAAATATCCGACTCAAACAATTGTTGAAAGCGGGTGGTGAGGTCAGCGACCAGTTGGATGCCAATACAGTTTCCATCAAAAAAAAGCAGATCATGACTTCAGACTTGCTACGGTCTCTTCCCGGGAAGTCCGTGTTTTAGGATGGAGGCAATGGTGACGTGAAAAACTATTGACCTTGCAGTGGTCTAACAGGGAACTATTTGGGGGAGTTGAAAACGCATTCTGTGAGGTCAGAGAATTTGAGCTGAAAGGCGGAGACGACAAGAGGTCACGACGGGAAGAAGTAGCGAAATAAGATGAGACAGCTTACACAAAGACTAAAAACCGGCGTAATGCAGGTTCTGGAAGTGCCAGTTCCTGGCATGAATCGGGGTATGCTCTTGGTAAGAAATTACTATTCCTTAGTTTCAGTGGGTACAGAGGGGAGTAGTGTTAAGGCTGCACGCAAAGGTTATGTGGGCAAGGCCAAGGAGAGACCAAAAGAGGTAAAACGGGTCATAGATACTCTGAAGACGCAAGGGCCTGTTCAAACCTATCGGGCGGTTATGAAGAAGTTGGAAGCCTATTCGCCCCTCGGATACTCATGTGTGGGCGAGGTCATTGATATAGCCCCGGATGTAAACGGATATACGATTGGAGATTTCGTGGCCTGTGGCGGGCTGACTGCTTGTCATGCTGAAGTCGTGGCGGTTCCGGTCAATCTTTGCGTCAAGAGATCCCGTGATGCTGATTTGAAGCAAGCGGCTTACAATACATTAGGGGCCATAGCCTTGCAGGGTGTTCGACAGGCTGATCTTCGGTTGGGGGAAACATGCGCAATTATTGGGTTGGGGCTACTTGGACAGCTCACAGGGGTTCTCTTGAGAGCATCTGGTGTCCGATCGGTCGGGGTGGACATCGATCAGAGAATGGTAGATGTGGCGCGAGAGCACTGTGTTGAATTGGCTCTGAATCGGTCTGATCTGGGAGTTGAAGAAAAGATCGAGGAATTTACGGCAGGGCTGGGATGCGACGCCGTGATTATAA
>SMYQ01000243.1 GCA_007050885.1 Candidatus Bathyarchaeota archaeon | reverse complement strand
CGAATGTTCGCCTAAGGCTTTGGAACCTATTTATCGGCTAATCTCAATTCTGCCATATACCTATTCAGTAGAGACCGATGTAGGGGTGACGTTTTCGTTCCATCGACCCAGTCGTTGTTCTTCGATAACGGGGCTTTTAGTTCAAACCTTCGAACAGATTGACGGGGTCTCGAACGTCACAATTTTCCGGTATGAGCCCAGCTTCAGCCCTCAGTTGTTTACGCAAACAGCAGATAGATGGGACGAGAGCCGACAACGTTGGCTACTCCGAAAAGGCGACATCTAGTTCATGCTATACACTCGCATGGGCTTGGATTATTGAATAGAAGTGTTCTACCAGTTGTTCTGTGATGTTAATTTCAGTAACCTGTTGCAAACCTTGCCAACCACTACTGCTGTTGACCTCGGTGACGACAAGTCCCTTTTCTGTTTCTAAGAGGTCAACGCCTGTGTATTCAAGGCCTATCGTTTCAGCGCACTTTGTTGCAAGTTCTGATAATTCAGATGTCAAGCGACAGGGTCGAGGCTGAGCTCCTTGTCGGAGAGTAGTTTTCCAATTATCACCTACACGAGTCATCGCTGCAATCGCTTTGTCTCCGATTACGAAAACCCGGATATCCTGATTTCCATGTTCGAGGAATTCTTGAATATAGATGGCATAACGATTCGCCTCGAGCGCCCTAAACACTCGTCTGGCGATTTCGGGATCGGAAACACGGGTCATGCCCACACCCCCTGATCCGAAAAGGGGTTTGACTACGACGTCTTTGTATCTTCGAAATGCACGAAGAGCATCACGTGTATATTGGGTTACTGTTGTATGGGGTACAGGGACACCTGCTAATTCGAGGAGGCGTAGGGTGTAGTATTTGTCTACGGCTTTTTCGATTGCATGTGGACGGTTCATAAACGGTATACCTAGTCGTTCAAGACAATGAAGGGTATCCATCCGCAAAATAACTTGTTCGAGTGAGCCACCAGGAACAGCCCGTGTGAATACCCCTTCAAGATTTGTTAAATCCTCTTTTTTGTATTGCACTCGTGGACGTTTTCCTCCAACACGAACAACGGTTTCGGTGAGATCAAATACGACACATTCAGCGTCTCGTTGTTGAATCTGATTTACGACCCGACTTGTTTCCCAACCTTCAGGTTCAACAGAAGCGACTCCTACTCGGCGGATCTCTTTACCCATCTCGTTTCACCGTCGAAAAATATCTCGTTGTGCATCCCGAACTAGCATCCTAGCTGAGCCCTCACCTTTCTCCCATCGATATCCACGAATCACAACGACGGCGTTTCCTTCATCGGCTTCGCCCATTAATAACTCAGCGGCTGAAGCGAGTTCATCAGCAACAGCAATTTTGGTTGTTCGTAATTCATACCCGAAGAGATCGGTCAATCCAATGTAACTCTTAACGGGAATAAAGCCTGCAACCCCAATTGCGATATTAATTGCCCCTTCACGGAATGGTCGCCCATGCGTATCGGAAATGATGATCACGACATCTATACCGAATTCGGCCTTGATGGTTTCTCGTATCTGTTCCGCTGAATGATCAGGGTCTTCGGGTAGTAAGGTCACACACTCATCCTCCGGGACATTCGAAGCATCGACTCCTGCATTTGCGCAGATATATCCATGTGGTGTCTCAACGATGAGATGGCCCTGCTCTGCTCGAACTATTTGCTTTGAGGCTTGAAGAATCACTTCCACTAACTCAGGTTCTTTGCCGAGTTGCTGTGCTAAAGCCTTCGCCTTAGGAGAAGGAGTAATGTCCGAGAGCGCAACAGTTCGACCTTCGGCTCGAGAAATAATAGTTTGTGCGATAACCAAGACGTCTCCGTTTTGTAGGGGGAACCCGCTCTTTTTACTAGCTTTACATATGTGGATGCCTACATCATCACCTTTCCGGATTATCCCTAGCCCTGGTAGTGCATGAACAGAAAAGGATTTGGAAGGAGTGACTTTGGATGGTGGCATATTCGGGTCTGTCGGGACTCCGTACTGCCAGCTTAAGAGTTTGCCGACTTAGAAGTTAACGAAGGAAGGAAAGTTATAAAGACGAGAACCACTGCAGCAATCCTAGCATCTGACCCATACTCAGTAGAGTGCTTTGAGCGTGAGAGCCATGCCTAAGAAATTCATCAAATACCATATTCAAAAAGATCAGTTAGTTCGGGTTCCACAAGAATATCTGAAGGAATTTGGAACCGGTGATGTATACCTAGTAGATACGGGCCCTACTATCTATTCGTGGGTGGGTAAGAAATCCACTCCAGATGAACAGTTCATTGGAGCTGTTACATCCGTATGGACTGACCAAGATCGGAAGGGAGCTTCAAAACTAGTCACAGTAAACGAAGGCGAGGAGCCCAAAGAGTTCTTGAATCTCTTCGATGGCAAGATTACAGTGACTAACCAAGACACTGAAGGAATCTTGAAACGAATAGCCCTCAAACAGCACGAGTTCAAACTCTTTCGAGTTCACATCGAAGAAGAGCTAAACATGTATTATGAGGTCGAACGCTCCAAAGACTCCCTCGCTTCAGATGATGTCTTTTTACTTGACACGTATAATACCATCTACATATGGCGAGGACAAAAATCGACGGCCTTCGAACGCTGGGAAGCAATGCGAATCGCCGAAGGATATGATGCCCAACGGTCAGGCCACCAAGAAGTGATCATCATCGAAGAAGGCGAAGAACCCAAGGAATTCTTCAAACTCCTCAAATAACCTGAATGGCAAGAAAAGAGTTGGATCCCAAGAAGGGAGGAAGAAACCTCTTTCTATTAATTTAATCGTAGACCCCAAAGCCCTTCTTGGTTCGTTCCCGCTGGTCTTTTTTGCTAGGTCCCGAAACCACCGGTCTAACCCAGTTGAGCTCTGGCCCAGTGCAGGCGAGAAACACTGGGTCAGAGCCATTTGACTGGTTAAGTGGCTTCATCGAGGACTAAGCAAACGAATTTTCCCAATCGACCCGTGTGTTCGATGGCCTTGATAAGGCGGGCCTCGTGCGACGCTTTTTTCACGAGCAGATGATTCTCGCGAACAACGGCGAGCTCCGTAAGAAGGTCAAAGAGCCGACGCATTTCTATTCTATCGACTTGCTGAGAAAGGCGTTCCAGGAGGCGGAACACGTCGTTCATTTCAACCTTCTTGAGTTGGTCAAGGTTGTCCGTGACATCTTGCGACCGCAAATAGGATCGGGCCAAGCGTACAATTGGGTCGCTTGTGTCTTCTGTCCCTGTGGTCACGGCAATTCCCCTCAGAGTCGCCATGCTAAGCACCCCCAATGCTGGCGACGCTAGAGACTTCATGACCAGTCGGTTCAACGCGGACGCGTACTCCACCAGGAGTCGCCTCGACGATGATCCGACCCTTCAGGCCGGTGGTATCCTTAACTAATTCTAATAGCAAGGTACCAATCGCTCCGATTTCTCGGAGGTCTTCACACCCCGTCTTCGGGGTAATATCGATGTCGATTGGATAGGCATCAGTAATGCCAATCATTCGCTGGGTTTCTTCCATCAGTTCTGTAGCCACTTTTTTCTCCACCTTTCTGAACACAACTTGGGAAAAAAAATCTGAAGCAAAACAATGCACACCTAATATCGCGGAAGACCACTGAGCAAGCCAAACTCAGATGTTAGTCCAGTTCACATGGGATAGGTTACATCGCGACCAGGAGACATTGTTTCTTTTTCACTTCCGACATGTTTTCCCTTGCGAGTGTGTTTGCTGGAATCTATCTCAACAATGGTCACTAGCCTTTAAGTACCCGTTTAGAGAGCCCCCAAAGGAGCGGACAAAAACGCCATTTCTGCCAAAAGAAGCATCCAAAGCGTAGGATAAGCGTTAAACTTGCTTCTATTGATGTATTCAAGTAATTGAGTTTTAAGTCAACTCGTATACAATAGGGTTTTCGTCAAAAGGAAACATTATATATCCGTTTCTTTCTTTCTGACGATGGTGTGGCGCGCGTGCAATCAATGGTTGAAGTAGCTGATTTGCTCTCGACATTACAGCGCAGCATCCATGAAGTTCTACGTCCAAGTGAAGAACTGTTCGAGATCGACCTTCTCCTTGAGAACTTAAGAGTCTATGCAAAGCGCGTTAAAGGCATCCCACTCTCTGATGAAGATTATCGACTTCAACCATACAAGGACTTTTCAGGGTTGGTCGTGACACCACGCGATCGAATCTATAACTCATTACTTAGGCGCTTGAAAGTAATCCTTCGCTTCAACATCACCTCTTATGAGAAGGTTACCCGAGATTTGTTGCGCGGGCTGGTGTCTGATGAAGTTGACCGCTTAACCGGAAGAGAAATCCGGTTAATGACCTTGCTATATCAACGTCCAACGACGCCACAAAGAGAGATTGCCAAAGAAATGAAAGTTAGCCTTCCGACAATACGAAAAGACATCAAATCGTTGGAAGAAAAAATCGATTTACGATTCGCGAATTTAATCGACTGGGGCCGCTTTAAGCTACGCCATTATGGGCTTATCTTTAATACAAAGGGTGTTGATGTGTCCCGACATCTTGCCAATGTGCTCAACAAAGAGATGGCAACCTACCTATCGACAGTAAACTTTGATACATCCTTACAGCGAGGATTTGCTGCCTTTCGTATTCCTGATCAGGGGAAACCAGTTCAACTATTCTTAGAACAGGTAGAATTTCTTAGTGAACACTTCTTTGAATGGCATCAGCTTCATCAAATCACAAAGTACCATCAATCTATATGCTTTGACTATTTTGACTACGATACGAGCACCTGGATGATTGAGGGTGATATTTCTACGCTTGGACTTCTTAATTTTGTTCGAGAAAACTGGGCTATTCTCCCCAAACCCCGCGGATTATCCAATACGATAGCCCGACCCTTTGATAAACTAGATTTCTATCTTACATCTTTTCTTGTTGGAGATGCTAATGCTTCAATGAAGAAAATAATGGAGCGGTTGAAGACCGTTGATATTGAGGCGCCACGTACCACTATTTCAACTCGGAAGAACCGGCTATACAAGGAAAGAACAATGGAACCTTTCTTCACCTTTTCAACGCCCCAACTTCCCTTTTTCATGACTTTTGCGATTCGATGTGAACCCCATATCGCAGAGCAACTAACTGTAGCAGTTGCCCAAATGCCTCAGGGGTTTGCATCAATTACCAAGATTGGATGCATTCTCCACGTTTATGCTCCTTCACGGAGCCTCGGAACTATTCTCAATGCTATTTCGATGACCCTTGAAGAAGATGGTGTTGATGAGGTGTGGCAGATGCAAGAGTTTAAGAACATGGGAGCTTATGGTCCTGCTCAACTTGCCTCAAAGTGGAATGGCTCGTATTGGACTTGGTCTGAAGACGAATTCGCTATTCCCTCCTTGGGACTGGAGTATTAGAATCGATCTTCGAAAGGATTTTTCCTGCTCAGATTCATTGTAAAAATCCAAGCTAACTTCGGTGGTGGTAGACATCAATAAAACGATTGTTGCTCGTGAAGGGGATTTCATCGAAACCACTGAAGGGCTGTTTTTTGATGTGAAGGGACTCATACATCCACCAGACCGTACCATCGCATTCCTGCGCTATTATCCCACGCCCCAAGGGAAGCGTAGACGCGGAAACCAGCGGTATGATAAGGTCTACCATCTTGTTGAGCGGTTTGATTATCTTCGACAACATTACCCCAAATATCTATACAAGGATGCAGTTTTCGGACAAGAATTACAGGGGGTTCAACATTCTGCTATTAAGCACACATATCAACCAAAAGAGAGCCTACGGAAGTTAATTGAGCTGGACGAACGGGATGCGTTGCAACAGGACGTGGTGACCTTTGCGAACATTCTCGAGCAAACTGCCCGTGTTTCACCAAACTCGTTGGGGATTTCAGGAAGTATCCAAGTCAATCTTCACGGTGAGACCTCGGATATCGATTTAATCGTTTATGGGCGTCGTGCAGCACAAGCAGTTCAACTGGCTTTGCGTCGGGCACATTTGTTGCCTGAAGAAGGAATCTCAGGGTATCGTCTGGAAACCTACCTCCCAGTTTATAACCTGCGCTGGTCAGGCTCGGGTATTTCTATTGAAAAGATGTTGTTGGTGGATGGATTGAAGGCCATGCACGGGGTGTTTGGTGGGCATCATTATTTTGTTCGAGCGGTCTTGGAGTGGGATGAAGTCCATGAGCAGTATGGCGATAGCAAGTTTCGTCAACTAGGTCGAGCACGTGCATATTGTAGAATCATGGATGATCGTGATGGACTCTTCACGCCTTGCCGATATGAGATCGAAGCGATGAAGTTACTAGAAGGGCGCTTTGATGTTGAAATACGGGAAATCGTGAGTTTTCGTGGACGGTTCTCTGAGCAGGTCCGCCAAGATGAAGAAGCAATTGTGCAAGGCACTGTGGAACTGGTTGAACATGGGAAGGAGAAATGGGGACGATTCGTGTTGGGAAGTGATCCGACGGATATCTTATTACCGAAGAATGTTCTTTGAATAGGTTGTGGAGGCTTAGGGGTGGCACGTCTTCCAAAAGACAAAGATTATGTCGAAACCAATGAGGGGCTTTTCTTCACGATTGTAGGATACTTGCATCCCCCTGATGCCTATACTGCCTATCTGAAGTATCGTCCAGATTCGAAGGGAAAATGGGAACG
>SMYQ01000235.1 GCA_007050885.1 Candidatus Bathyarchaeota archaeon | reverse complement strand
TCTGTCCACATACGCGACAGTCGGACCACCCCTTTTGGTGGTTATCGGTTTTTCCCGCTCGCAAATGCATTAGCACAGCTTCTTTGATAAGCGGACTCCACCCAGGATCGATGTGATCTTTCACATCCGGATACTTATCGTTGTATGCTCCATTTCCGCTCCAAAAGCCTACTTTAATCAGATTCTTCATCAAAATGCTCCTGTATCACTGTCATTTGACCATTCGGTCCGAAATCATTATCTCCCCATGGGATGTAATCGCCATTGTCTGTCCTGTTTTCGTAAGGCGCGCATATATCTCCGGCGTGTGTTTGAACTATTCTATTGAACTGCGCAAACCAAAAGAACATACCATGAAAATATTTGAACACCTCTCTATCTATTGTCAGGGCAACGTTTGCGTAAGTTGTCCACCAATCCATCTGCCCGTTCCCTAGAATCTGAGGAAAGGAGTGTTCATCCTTGCTCCAGAGCAGATTGCACATTTTCATTATATCACCATTGGGAACCAGGTCTCGAAGTCCCACTTGTAGTGTGAATTTTTGGACTTGCTCAAGAACCCATACACAAACCAGTTACGGCTTACACCGTCCTCATCTACCGCCCATTCCGGATCATCAACATCAGCCCAAACTTCACGAACACCACGCAATGAGTTTCCAACCAATAATAATTCAAACAACGACTTCGTTACATCATCGAAGTCGATGTCCGGAACGCGCTTAACGTCTGATACTACCAGTCTCATTGAAAATGTCCTCGGTCACTTTCTGCAAGAATACAGTGACCTCTTCCCTATCGAGCTTGTCCCGCATCCTTTCCAGTGCGCTAGTTAATGCCATGCTAAATTCGATATCCGCCTTCATAACTGTAAATACGTGGAATAGGACTTCCCATATAGGTTGAACGGCTTGTTCCACTTTTCTCCAATTAGTAGCTCCAACCGTCTCCTCAAATCGAGTGGCGTGGATGTTTGGACGTATTTCAACGTTCTCCATAATGTCTCCTTACGTCATTGATGTGCCGTGTGGCCTCCCAAACTACGTCATCAACACCTTCAAGAACATCCAAATATGCGTCTTGCGTTATTACTTCACACAATAGCTCTTCTATATTACCTATGTCTCGCTCTTCCATTATCAACGGCTCGACGGGTTTCATCTTGACTCCCGATTGATTATCGCTGTCCACGGCATGGAAGATCGATTGACACCTGTGGTCGGACCCCATTCATCTTCCACATGGCCAGACACTGGGGCGGTAACTCTCATCGTGGCACGAAACACATTGATCCTTATCCACACCACTGGTAGAAAATTGAGGCTTGCATCCAACCTACTCGTCGTTTCTGACATTATGTTGATCGAATTCATTCATTATCCTGTCGAATACGGCCTGCTCAATCTTCTTGTCCCACTCATCGGGTTCGTCAAAAAACACCGCGGTTTGTATCCTACCTATGAATCGTAGTCCTTCGCTAACTTCAAACTCAATGTAGGTGAAGCACTGCAATCCTGGCTTGCCGAAATCTTCGAGGCGCCCCACCCAATCGAATGGTTGTACGTCAACTTTCTTCATGCTAGTTTCAAAACTATTATCACAATCGCCCCCGTCAGCAATATCCCCCACATGTCGAGCAATTCGCCCGTCCCC
>SMYQ01000026.1 GCA_007050885.1 Candidatus Bathyarchaeota archaeon | reverse complement strand
GTCCAAGATAGTGTATCATTTTTTCAGCAAGGTGACACTCTTCAGATTTCTAGTTAAAGTTGAAATTTGCTCTATTAATTTTATGGAATCATTTAGATTACTTTCAACAATTTTTACAAGAGCACTTCCTACTATTGCCCCATCTGCTCCAGATCCTATTACCGAACTTATATGTTCTGGCTTATATAAACCGAAACCCACTGCTAATGGAATCGTTCCGGCTGTGTAAGGTTTGATTCTCTTTATTGATTGAATAGTGAGTTGGGATACATCTTCTCTTTTACCTGTTACACCATGTATCGAGATTAGGTATAGAAATCCTGAAGTGTAATCTAAAATATCTTTCAATCTGTTTGGTAAAGTAGAGGGAGTAGCTAGAAATATCGTATCAATTCCCTGTTTTTCTGCTAGCTCTCGATATTCTGCTGCTTCTTCAATTGGCAGATCAGGTATGATAAGGCCGTCGACACGATGTTTGCTCGCTTTTGTTAGAAAATTTTGTACACCCATCTTGAAGAGTACATTATAATATGTCATTAATGCAATTGGGATTTCTATCCTGCTTTTTGTTTCCTTAACAATATCGAATATTGCTTGAGGGGTAGTGCCAGCGTTAAGAGAACGGTTAGATGCAGCTTGTATTGTTGGGCCGTCTGCGATTGGATCGGAGAATGGGATTCCGATCTCAATTATATCCACTCCTTCTTTGGCGATTGTTTCAACTATCTTTTGTGAAATTTTAGGCGATGGGTCTCCACCAGTGATATATCCAATGAGTGCTCCTTCGCCACGTCTGTGTAATTCTCGAAAGCTCTCACTTATTATCATATCAACATTCCCTTTTGTGTTGCAACAACTTCTGCATCTTTATCTCCTCTACCGGACAAGTTTACTACCACGATTTGATCTTTATTCATCTTCTTCGCCAATTTCTTAGAATATGCTAGTGCGTGACTGGATTCTAATGCTGGAACAATACCTTCGTTCCTGGTTAGATCAATGAAAGCCTCCAAAGCTTCCTTATCCGTGACAGCGTCATATTGGACTCGGCCAATGCTTTTCAGGAAACTGTGTTCAGGTCCGACACCCGGGTAATCTAGCCCTGCAGAGATACTGGATGTGGTTTGGATCTGCCCATTTTCATTCTGTAAGACATAAGTTAGCATCCCATGGAAAACTCCTTCAGAACCTGCAGATATTGAAGCAGCGTGTTTTCCAGATGGGGTGCCTTCTCCAGCTGCCTCTATTCCATACATCTTAACATTCGCATCTTCGAGAAATGGATGGAACAATCCAATTGCATTACTTCCACCCCCAACACATGCGACTAGGGCATCAGGAAGTCTTCCTTCCTTTGCAAGTATCTGCTCTTTTGTCTCATGTCCTATTATACATTGGAAATCTCTGACAATCATAGGATATGGGTGTGGACCAACAACCGATCCAATCAAGTAATATGTGGTTTGAGCATTTGTCACCCAATCTCTTAATGCTTCATTGATTGAATCTTTCAACGTTTTTGAACCAGAATCGACTGGATGGACCTCAGCACCTAACATTCTCATTCTGAAGACATTGAGTTTCTGTCGTTCCATATCTTCGGTACCCATGTATACTTCTGCCTTGAGACCCAGGACAGCGCATGCTATTGCTGTAGCTACACCATGTTGCCCTGCACCGGTCTCAGCGATTATTCTCTTCTTTCCCATTTTTTTAGCTAGTAGAGCTTGACCTAGCGTATTGTTTATCTTATGAGCTCCACCATGAGCTAGATCCTCTCTTTTCAGGTAGATCTTGGCTCCATCTAGAATTCTGGTAAGATTCGATGCGTAATACAGTGTAGTAGGTCTTCCAACAAAATCTCTAAGGTAGTATTCTAATTCTTTTTTGAAATTCGAGTCATTCTTAAATTTCTGATAGGATTCCTCAAGTTCCTTTATGACAGGCATTAATGTCTCCGGGACAAATCTGCCTCCATATTTCCCGAATTT
Source organism: Candidatus Bathyarchaeota archaeon (assembly GCA_007050885.1). The sequence continues at coordinate 4,744 of SMYQ01000026.1, read as the reverse complement.
TCCATCAATTGGGTAAATATCCAGTCTACTCATATTTCCATCTCCTTTACTTTGGTTATAAAATCAAAAATTTTCTTGTGATCTTTAATTCCTGGTTTCTTTTCTACACCAGTCGAAACATCAACACCATACGGTCTCACTTTCTCAATTGCATCTTCTACGTTTTCAGGTGTTAATCCTCCAGCTAAGATTAATCGGTTCGGATAGATGGTGTCCCTGATCGTTCTGCTTAGATTCCAATCGTGGGTCATTCCTGTGCCTCCTAATCCTTCATTGGTAGTACTGTCTAAGAGGATTGTATGTAATATGTCGGAAACTTTTACGGCTAATTCTGAGGCATCTGGATTTCTTCCACTGACTACACCTATTATTCGTTCTTTCGATAATGTTTCTGGAAACGATTTCAGGATACTTTGAAAGTTACCATGAATTTGAAGGTAATCAGTCTCGAGTTCGTCACATATTTTTATTATTTCTTCTTTCGTTTTGAATACAGTTACTGCTACACTTCTAACATCTTTATGGATTTTCAAGATCAATTCTTTTGCTTTAGCGAGACTAAGATTTCGTTGGGAGGATGTTACCCCTATAATGAATCCAATTAAGTCTGCTCCAGCATCTACGGCAACTTTGAGATCTTCATGTCTTGTTATTCCACAGATCTTAACATGAACCATTCGATATTAAGCCTCCACAAGTTCCCTTACCTTGTTTTCTACATCAGAAGCTGAAATCACAGCTGTTCCAACTAGAAATGCATTGGCTCCAGAATTTCTCAATGAGAGTATATCTGCAGGTGTTTCTATTCCACTCTCACTTACGATAGTCTCGTTAAGATCGGGATATTTTCCAAGGATTTGTGTTGTTGTGTTCAGATCAACTTTTAATGTTCTCAAGTCTCGATTATTTATTCCAATAAGATCCGCATCAGATGTTAATGCTCTTTTAAATTCGTCTTCTGTATGAGTTTCCAGCAGGACCTCAATATTCTTTGAGTGTGCGTATTCAATCATAACTTCTCTATTTGTATCGCAGTAATTTCTGTCAAAAAGTGCTTGAATCAATAAAATTGCATTAGCGCCAAGGTTTCTTGCGGTCTTAATTTGAATTTTGCTTACTATGAAGTCTTTCATTAATAATGGAATAGATGTTTTTTCGCGTACCATTTTGAAGTGATTAAGGGAACCTTTGAAATGTTTAGGTTCTGTTAAAATGGAGATGCCTATGGCGCCACCTCTGCTCATTGCTTTGGCAGTATTTAGGATGTTTATTTTCCTGTAATCATTTTTAGTAGGAGAAGATATTTTGATCTCTGTTATTATAGGAGTTTTCTCACTTTCGAATATACTTTTTTTAAAGCTACGCTCATGATTCTTAATGGGATTTATTTTGTAATATCCACTTTCGACGGTTTCTTTCGCATCTTTCGCCAGAGTGTCTAGTATATCATTCATGTTTTTCCATTTCTTCCAGCTTTGATATGTCTCCTTGGCTAAACTCAATTAGAGATCTCAACTTTTTGTAGGCTGATCCACTTCTGATTGACTCTCTAGCGGGATCTATGCATTCTTTGATTGTCTCAGCATTTGATCCCAAGTAGATTGCTGCTGCTGCGTTTACTAATGCCATATTCAGTGTTGGATTGTTTTCGCTGTCTCCGTAGTTAGAATTTAGGAGTCTATATGTGATTGATGCACACTCTGATGGTGAAGAACTTTCGATGTCTTTTTTTTCTATAACATGCGCTCCAAGATCTTCTGGAGAAACATCAGAGGTTGAAATCTCACCATTTCTCAGAAAGGTTATCTTAGTTTGACCTATAGTCGATATTTCATCCAGACCATCTAGCCCATGTACAACCAATGCTTTCTCTGTACCCAGATTACTGAGCGCTTGAGCTAGTGGTTCTGTAAGGTGACTATCATAAACACCTAGAAGTTGTGCTTTCGCATTTGCTGGATTTGTCAGTGGCCCTAAAATATTGAAGACCGTTCTTATTTTGATCTGTCTTCTTGGACCAATTGCATACTTCATAGCAGGATGGAAAGTAGGGGCAAACATGAATCCAATGCCAATATTTTCTATTGACTTTTCAACCTGGTCAGGCTGCATCTTAAGGTTAAATCCTAATGCTTCAAGTACGTCTGCGCTTCCACAATTGCTTGTGACTGAACGGTTTCCATGTTTAGCTATAGTGACTCCTGCCCCTGCGGCTACAATGGCGGCAATGGTGCTAATATTGAATGTTTTGATCTTATCGCCTCCTGTGCCACAGGTATCTACTATTCTTGTCTTATTTTTTGGATGGATTTGGTGGCAGAATTTCCTCATTGTAGAGGCTAAGGCAGTTATTTCATCAACAGTTTCGCCTTTCATTCTTAATGCGGTTAGAAGAGCAGCAATTTGAGCTTCTGTTGTTTTACCCAACATTATCTCATTCATAATCCTTGTTGCTTCGGTTGATGTCAGATCATTGCCTTCGATGAGTTTTGAAATACCCTCTGTGATCAATTCAGTGACCACTATCCAAGAAATTTTTTAGAACCTGTTTGCCATCAGTAGTTAGGATGGATTCTGGATGGAATTGTATGCCTTCAACAGGGCGTTCAACATGTCGAATACCCATAACTTCACAGTCATCTAAAGAGTATGCAGAGATCTTAAGGCAGGATGGGATTTTAAAGAGATTAGCTACAAGGGAGTGATATCTAGTAGCCTCAAAGGGATTCGTAATCCCTTTGAATATTCCCTGCTCATCATGTCTAATCATGCTAGTTTTACCATGCATCAGTCTATTTGCATGGGAGATTTGTCCTCCGAAAGCATGTACGATTCCTTGATGGCCCAAGCAGATTCCTAGAATAGGAATCTTTGGACTTGCTTCGCGAATAATTGATAGACAATTACCAAAGTATCGTTTATCCTTTGGAGTTCCCGGACCAGGGGAGAGTACTATTCCTTCCGGTTGAATGTTCCTTGCTTTTTGAACGGTTATCTTATCATTTCGATAAATAATTGGAGAAGCGCCTAGCTCACTCAAATATTGTGCAATATTATAGACGAAAGAATCATAATTATCTATTAATAGAATCTTCATAACTTCTCACCTGCCTGAGTGAGTGCTCGCATCAGAGCTTCCCCTTTATGTTCTGTCTCGAACCATTCTTTTTCCGGATCCGAGTCTGCAACGATTCCTGCACCAACCTGAATATACGCGCTATCACCTTGTGCAACCAAAGTTCTGATCGTTATAGCAAAGTCACAGTTGCCATTATAGGAAAAATGTCCAACAGCACCAGCGTATGGTCCCCTTCTTGACGGTTCAAGCTCTTCTATAATTTCCATCGCTCTGACTTTTGGAGCACCAGAGACCGTGCCCGCGGGCAACATAACCCTCAAAGCATCAAAACAATCATTTTTTGATGATAAATTGCCGACCACTCTTGATACTATGTGTTGAACATGGCTGTACTGGTGAACAGTCATGAGTTCAGGTACGTGAACAGAGCCAGGTTCAGACACTCTACCAACATCGTTTCTTGCAAGATCAACTAGCATAACATGTTCAGCTCGTTCCTTAGGATCAGAAATTAATTCCTCCCCTAAGCGTTTATTCTCCTCAGGATCATCAACCCTTGGTCGTGTACCTGCTATGGGATAGGTCTCAACGAGACCCTTTTCAGTTCTCACTAACATTTCAGGACTGGAGCCAATTATCTGTCTGTCTCCATATTTTAGAAAATACATGTAGGGTGAAGGATTGATTTTTCGAAGAACTGTGTAGAAGTTATATAGACTTCCTTCGAATTTGAATCCGTATCTTTTTGATAATACGACTTGAAAGATGTCGCCTTCAAATATGTATTCTTTAGCCTTCTTGACTGATTTTTCAAAATCTTCTTTGCAGATGTTGGGTTCTGGTTCACTAAATCGAAGATTATTTTTCTTTTTGGTGTTTGGTTTTTGAAGTTTATTCTGAAGTTCCGTGAATCTGTTTTCGTTGAAGAAATAATAGTATGCTTTTTTCTGAATATGATCGAAGATTATTCCGTCATCATACACTCCCATTTCGATATCATGTAGATTCAAGTCATCTTTTGAAGTATGAGGAAGATCTTCCCAATAACGGATTGCATCATATGATATGTAGCCGACCGCTCCACCGATAAAACGGAATTTATCAAAACTTGTTCTATTGTCCTGAATTGATTTCTTTATGATTTCAAGAGGATCTTCGGATTTAATTTCTGAACGTTCTTTTCCCTCTATGATTTCTGTTATTGAATTTTTTACTCGAATAAGTTTTCTGGGATTGAAACCGATAAAAGAGAATTGCGCCAGCTTCTCGGGACCTTCAACAGACTCAAGAAGATAGAGGTATTTGTATTCATCTGTGAGTTTGGAAAAGGAATCTAAGGGATTTTCGTAGGGGATTTCTTGGAATTTCAATTTATTATTTTTTTGGAGAGAAAATAGTTTTGTCGGCTCCCCAAAGACGATCCCTCATTTGTAATTCTCCCTGATAGCTTTCCAATTGCATACATATATGCCATATATAAAGCTAGTTAGTACATAAATGTACATTATATATTTTTCAATATTTAAAGAAAGTCAGCCACAGACCACGATACTCGCCACATTGAAGTTGTGTCAGCAGTCATTTTTTGATAAGTTATCCGTTAAGGAAATGAAGTTTGCAATATTTACGAGGTGATCAACAATAATGAATAACGCAATTGTTGTT
>SMYQ01000240.1 GCA_007050885.1 Candidatus Bathyarchaeota archaeon | reverse complement strand
TTTCGGTTGAATACCGAACGATAATTATTTATGTGTCAGAAAGTTAGAAAATAATCGTTGAACAAAAAACCAATTAGGAATATATATGCGTGTAGTGCACCCCGAATCTTGGACAAAAGCGAAAGTGAATTATCATTGTTCAGGATCGATGTAAAAGAAATGTTGACCGACATGGAAACATCCAGCCGCTTCATGAAAGAACGCTTTGGCACTATGTGTATTCCCCTGCTCCAATGCTTCTTCAGCCAAAATCTCTAGGTGTTCGCCTTCGGCTGACCATTCTTAGCATCATTGATACCAATTCCCGATGCGAGCCACTACTCTTCGAATGCGATCAAGATCTACGCCGGCATTCAAGTATCTGTGATACCAATGTTGATAGACTTGTTTATCACTACAAACCAGGGAGTAAAATATTTTTTCTTTGATAGATAAATTTTCCATCATTGTTGGTCTCCTTATTGCTGTTGAAAACCCGAGTACTTGTATTATCCGGTCACACCCACCTCGACCACTTCGATCCATATTGTCAGCCAGGTATCGGGAGCGACCGGCTCATAGGCAACCAGCTCGAATTTGGGGCTTGGAATGTAGACCAATGCCAAAAACCAAGACACAATACGACCAAGACACCGAAGGTGATCAATAGTGCGTTTCTAAGTTTCTTCATTTTGGTATCCCTTAAATCCATTTCAACTCAAGTTGATTGAAGTCTTTCAAGCATCCCTTTTGGGCCACTTCCATGCCTGCCAAAGGATCAATACGAGGAGCACAGCTTTTAACGTTGCAAAAAGCAGGTAATAGGCAGGATTTCTTCCCGTGAAAAATGTGCTTCCTAACACACCGAGGTAGGCAATACCTACGATGACGTTTACCAGGCGATTTGCTTTTGCCTTCAAGACCAGGGACAGGAAAACCATAACGCTTGGAATAACCATCAATATGGCGCTTCCCAATAACAACCCCTGAGTCATTTGAATACCAGCGATCTCTCCCGAGATTAACTCTTCGAGGTTCCCTGGCGCATAGAATCCCAGAATGTCCGCATATGTGTAGCAAAACATCAGAGCTATCCACAACGCTGAAAGCTTTATCTTGCTATTGATCTTCACATCTTCCAAATTTTTTGGGTGTTTCGTATTTGTATACATTTTTATTTCCTCGAACACTCTGATGATTTCTCTAGCTTTCGCTCAACTTCGTCTGAATGGAGCACAATACATCTCATTAACTCTTAGTGACAAGGCTAATCAACTTCGTCCACTTTCTTGACGGCATCCCGGTTGAAACCCTTCACGATCAACCACACAGCCATCACCATCTCCTGCACGGCGATTGGAATTACCAACAAGCCAAATATTGCATCGGGCAGTTCCACTGCAAACATGGCCAGTAATGCGCTAGTCATCATCAGGACAATGGCAATTAAGCCCCAGATGGAAATCCAGCGCGGCAGCAGTTTTGATTGATACAGAGTGGAATAGAACATCAGCGCACCAAAGGCGAAGATGAGCACATAAAGTACCCAACCCCATTCATTCCAACCCTGGATTGTAGCGCCAATGCTTTCAATCATTGCCACACTTGATGATTCTGCGGCGAGGTAAAGCTGGCTGACTTTGATCAGGGACAATTTGGTGATATCCACCAGCACAAACAACACGGCTTCG
>SMYQ01000288.1 GCA_007050885.1 Candidatus Bathyarchaeota archaeon | reverse complement strand
GTGTTTTATGTAAAATGGTGAGCGCCATCACGATTTCTTCGAGGGAGGCGTTGCCGGCGCGTTCACCAAGTCCATTTACAGCAACATGAACCTGATCCGCTCCCGCTTGAAGGCCGGCGATGGAGTTGGCGACCGCCATGCCAAAATCGTCGTGACAGTGCACACTCAGCGGGATTGTAAGGACGGATTTTAATTCCTTCACTAATGTGTACATAGAATTAGGGGTCATGATCCCTAAAGTATCTGGAATATTTATCCGGGTGACTCCCGCTTGATCAACTTCATGATAAAAATGTTTAAGGTATTTGAGATCGGTGCGAGTGGCGTCTTCAGCTGAGAACTCCACATTCAATCCGTGACTCTTTGCATAATCTATGAGCTCAAGCGCCGTTCTCACCGCTTGATCGCGAGTCATATGGAGTTTGTGTTCGAGGCGGATATCTGATGTTGCGATGAATAAATGAATATGATTTATTCCACTGCGAATCACTGCATCGACATCTGCATGTCGTAATCGGGCTAAACCATAAACTTCGGCCTTTAAACCCTCAGTGGCAATCCGCTTGACACTGCGAAACTCCCCTTTGGATGTAATTGGAGTTCCGGCTTCAATAGCATCGACTCCTAATCGATCCAGTTGACGAGCGATCATCACTTTTTCTCCAGGCTTTAACGACGCGCCTGGGGTCTGTTCTCCATCACGTAGAGTGGTATCAAAAATTCTTACTAGTGGTGGACTCAGATCCGTCAGATATTACCTCCCTTGAGTATTTGGGTAGCAACAGCTACTCCAAAATCTTGTGTTTGAATATCACCACCGAGGTCTTGGGTCAGAATCCCTTGTTGGAGAGTTTTGTTAACTGCTGTTTCAATTCGCTGGGATGCACGAAGACAATCAGGGTCCGAATAGGTTTGTCCCAGCCAGTTTAACATCAGACTGGAGGCAAGGATCATTGATATGGGATTAGCCACGCCTTTCCCCGCAATTAATGGTGCGGTACCGTGAATTGGTTCAAACAAAGCAAAGGTGTCCCCAATGTTAGCTCCTGGCGCCATCCCGAGACCTCCTATTAAGACACTGGCTTCATCAGAGAGAATATCGCCAAACATATTGGTAGTGACGATAACATCGAAGGAGTGGGGAGATTTAATCAGTTGCATTGCTGCCGCATCAACATACATTTCTTCAAGTTGGATATGTGGATAATGCGCACCAACATCTCGGCAGGTTTGAGCAAAAAGCCCGTCCGTTTTTCGCATCACGTTAGATTTATGGACCACTGTGACTTTCTTAGCCCTTCCTCGATTATCGGCTGCCTGAAAAGCGTATTCGGCAATTCGTCGGCTCGCTTGACGGGTTATTACACGCATACAAACCATAGTGTCGGCGTCAAGCGCGAATTCTAATCCTTTATACAAGCCTTCTGTATTTTCTCTGACAAAGAGGATGTCCACATTATCATGTAAAGCGGGGGTGTTAGGATAGGATTTAATCGGTCGGATACCAGCATAGAGGTCGAAGAGAATTCGTAGTTTAACAATTACATCGGCTGCAGTTTCGCCTACAGGACCTTTAAGGCAGGTCTGTGATTGCTGGATACTGGAGATTGTTTCGGGAGGTAGAGGATCACCAAATTGTTGAGCACAGAGATCGCCTCCAGCTACTCGTTCAAGATGTAAGTGAACGGGGTA
>SMYQ01000212.1 GCA_007050885.1 Candidatus Bathyarchaeota archaeon | reverse complement strand
GGGGAAAATCGGTTTTTCATAATCCCAGATGGCTATAATGAAGGAAACACTTCACACCCAGTGACAGTTGAAGCAATTCCTGTTACACAGTTAGGGGATGCTCATTATCAATTTGGGGTTCGATATCGGAATCTATATGGCCGACTTGTTTCAGCAAATAGCGAAAATGAGTTTTTCTTGACACTCCTTCTCCCTCTATTTGAGATCACCTTTAGTGAACTAACAGTCATTTATGACATCAAAGTAGATTCAGAGACTGGCGAAATTACAACCGAGACCTACTACACGATTGGTCAAGCAACCGACTTTCGGTTTCTCGGAATACCAGTACCCAACTTTCATGAGGCTTTGGATGATGTGGGGATTGGAGTGGCTCACCTGGGCATTATTTTGACAACGAGATATTATACCCGAACAACTGGATCCTCACCAGTCAGCGGAGTGGATCAAACCATTGCCAATATTTCGACAGATGCCGCAGGACGCAATCGGGTATTCGCATTGAGCACGCGAGGTTCCTACGATGTACTCAATGAAAGTACGGAACCCTTTTCGATGATCCAGTCCGGTCTTCCGGCCTACAATTGGATTCTCACACCACAACCCATCGACCTTATACTTCTCCTGTGGCAGTTGCCCATTTCAGCTAATATCTTCAGCATCTTTGCATATGCCATGAGCTCGCATCTTCAGCAAATTTTTGACAGCCCGCTTGATGTGTATAACCATGCAGAAAATGTGTTCAATACCGCTGCTTTTTGGTATGGAGTTACATTTCCTGAATCGAATGGGTATAGGGTAGAACACGATCCCATTTACATTGCGTTTTCAAATATTGGGCAAGCTGCAGGGACTTTGGGTTTGGTTCTTATCGGAGCAGTTGTGTTAATCGCGCTAATCATTGTGGTGTTACGTGTTATTCAAGCTAATGACCATAAAACTCGAGCCTTAGAAGAGGGAGCATAAGATTTGGACGATATGTATAAAGGCACAATTTCCTCAGAGAATAAAGAACGTGGCTACTCCAACACTACAGGAGAGCAGTATAAGGACTATGACCATGAAATGACCGGCTAGAGATGAAAGCGACCAATGACGGACTTGGATGAATTTCTAACGGCCATTGGCCACCCGTTACGTCGTCAAATCCTTGAAACCGTCTATCAAACCCCTGGCATTTCCTATTCCCAGATTCTAGCCCGCGTTAACATTTCTAGCGGGAAACTGAATTTCCATTTACAAAAACTTGAACCCTTTCTGACTCAGGTCAATGGAGAATACCGAATTTCAAACGAAGGGTTGAAACTTTATCGGACTTGGAAAATGCTAGAAGGGCGGCTCAGTGGAACACAGGTCACCGGAACAGATATTCCGGGACTGTTTTTTGGTCGTAGGACCTTGGCATTTTTAATTGATGTCTTGTTGATATTGTCTTTCCTTTTTATTGCGGCTGATTTTACCTCTGCATTCACACTAGTTCCCGCTTGGTGGTTAGGCGGATTTCCTGTTCCATTGTTTTTAACTCGGATAATTGACATGTTCATAATATATCCAGATTTGACCGTAGTCCTTATACGTGCCTTCGTTTTAGCGATTTTATGGATGTATTTCACGCTCTTAGAGGGCTACCGCGGGCAATCTCTAGGCAAAATGATTCTAAAAATTCGAATCGTTGATGTCAGTGGTGCCCGTATTGGTCAGCAACCTGCAG
>SMYQ01000250.1 GCA_007050885.1 Candidatus Bathyarchaeota archaeon | reverse complement strand
AGAAAAACAATCCTGACAAAACTATACTCCTTGTCGATAGCCAACCAGATGCAGGGCAGGCAAATACAGCCATGAGTGCCGCTGCGGTCAGGAATATGTTCGCCTCCACAACAAACCAGCTCCTTACCGACACCACCATCGATTTCTTTCGTCACATCCAAGAGAACCTTAGATTTAATTTAGCCCTCCATTTCTGTGGATACCTGTGGCTTCTCAGTGACTATCAATTCAAAGATCCCTCGGTTCAAAACTGGATGCAACGCATGGAAACCAATGACATTTCCTATCGGGTCATCGAGAGACCTGAACTTCAGAAATCTCTTCCTGGTCTCGTTGCAGAATTCCCCGATGATGAAGAAGCTTCCCTAATGAATCTCAATCCCGTCGATTATGCTCTTTTTGGATCTGAATGTGGTGTACTGGATCCCAGCCTCCTCGTCCAATTCTATAAAGAAGAATTCCTGAAACTATCCAAGATCAAACCTCGCTTCAACCTTACGGTTAATAAACTACTCTTGGAAGCAACACCATCCCTAGGTCTTCCAGGTGAGCCCCTCGCGTGGCAGGATAAACAGGTCACTGGCATTCAGTCATCAGAAGGCACCTTTCACGCAGACAGAGTCGTGCTTGCGGTAGGTCCTTGGACGAACGCTTTGTTGGATCCAGTCGGTATTCCAAGTTATGTCAAGGCCAAGAAACGCCAACTGTTCATCGTTGCAGCCAGTGATCATCCACAGCTTGAGGAGCTACTCTTCACGCCAAAATTCAGTGATGCGGGTTTCATTCCGTTTACCATTCTTCCTTCCGGTGGGGTTTACTTCCGGGGTGTCCCAGAAGAGAAATCCTTCTGGGTTGGCTGTGGTGACAAAGTTGGTCGAGCCTACAAGTACAACATGGAAAGTGATGACTACAACGCCGAAAGAGCTTACTATGAGCAAAGTATGTACCCAGTCCTCATCAAATACTTCCCCGCCTTTGCGAATATCCGACCGACGAACATGTGGGCAGGTGCTTACGCTTACTCGGTTGATGCAATTCCCCTTGTCTATGAACATTCAGGAGTTATTGTGGTGACCGGTGCAAGTGGTTCAGGAATAATGAAAGCTGATGCCATCGCCCGAATCGCTGATGCCCTCTATAGGGATGAAAAAGATGCCCAATTATTCGGGGGCCGAACCATTCCTTCACGTTCACTGGGTCTCACTCATCGGAAAGTCGAAATCGAAAGTGTCATAATCTAATGGTTATCGATTCGGTGTTCCTTGCGGGTGACATTATGCGAGAACTCATCCTTGTAAGACATGGCGAACCTGAACATCATGTGAATGGGTGGACAGGCGGTTGGACAGATACACCATTAACACCCTTAGGCCAACAGCAAGCAAAACTCACAGGGGAACGCCTTAAGGATTGGTTAGGAGATGCAAAAATTACGCTTTTCTCCAGTGATTTATTGCGAGCAAGTGAAACTGCTCTGATTATTGGGTCAATCCTCGGTGTAACTCCGATGGTTGAAGGTGCATTACGGGATATTAATTGGGGCATTGCCGTTGATATGCCGTTGGAAGAAGCACGTAAGCTGGAATTGGAGAAAACCGAACCATTATTGGATTGGGTTCCGTTTCCTGAGGCGGAGAGTTGGCGGATGCTCCACCAACGGGTTGCTCCGTTTTTAGAAAAGATTCATTCACAGGAATCAGGGACAGTCATGATTGTTAGCCAT
>SMYQ01000230.1 GCA_007050885.1 Candidatus Bathyarchaeota archaeon | reverse complement strand
GGTTCAAGGAGCACCATCCCTCCATAAAGTGCAGGGAACTTCTTGGACGCGATACAAGTACCTGGGAGAAGCTTCAGGCTGCCATAAAGGATAATGCTTTCGCCAACTGCCCCAGATTTATCGAAAGTGCAGTGAATATTCTCGATGATATTTTTAACAGTGAGAGAATTCAATAGAAGAGGATTCTTGGGATTGGCAATCATTAAGAAATCTAACAAAAGGCTTATGTCGACCGTACGAGATATGACTTGCATCAAGCGACCAGAGCGTTCTCGCCAATTAAGATTGACCTAGAACGTCAGATGCGTTTAAGCCCTGCAGCAATTTAGCCTGAACGTTCGACAATCATGATTTCATAGAGGAGATGGTATGAGCATTACCCCGTGTCGTCAAAAGTGGGAAGGCACAATGACGGATCGCGAGCGGTTCAACAACCAAATGCACTACAAACCTATTGACCGCTGTTTCAATATGGAATTTGGCTACTGGAACGAGAATTTCCAGCAATGGGATATCTTCGCAAATAACGGTATCACCAACAACGCTGAAGCAGATCTGTTTTTTAATTTTGACACCATCAAGATTATCAGCGGATGCGTGTGGATGAATCCCGCTTTTGAACCAAGAGTAGTCGAACAAGCCGAGACGAGCACAATCATTATCAATGAGGACGGTCTGCTGGCTGAAGTGCCGAAGGACGGACACGATACTATCCCGCGCTATGTGAAGGCCAGCGTCGTCACACCCGACGATTGGAAACGATGCAAGGCAGAACGGTTCCGGTTCGACGATCCGGCCCGAAAAATAGATGTGGAAGCCTTGAAAGAAGCTCATCCCCCAACGCGGGGCTATCCACTGGGCGTGGACTGCGGATCAATGATCGGAAAGATCCGGAACATGCTCAGCTTTGAAGGACTCGCCTACGCGTGCTACGATTCTCCCGACATGGTTGAAGATATGGTCGAAACTTGTTGCCTGCTTGTTGAGGATTTTCTTGATCAGGTCCTTCCCCATGTTAACGTGGATTTTGCGTCAGGATGGGAAGACATCTGCTTCAAGAACGGACCTATCGTTTCGCTCGATTTCTTTACGCATGTTGTTGTTCCCAGATACAAACGAATAGGCAGGAAACTGAAAGCCGCGGGAATTGATATTTGGTATACAGATTGTGATGGAGACGTCAGACATCTGCTTTCCGGATTCCTGGAGGCGGGGATTAATTGCCTGTTTCCGTACGAGGTCAATAGCTGTGTGCATCCGGCAGAACTCCTGAACGAATATGGAAAGAATCTTAGGATCATGGGGGGAGTTGACAAACTGGAAATGATAAAGGGGAAACAAGCAATCAAGGTGTACCTGGAGAGCCTTATCCCATTGGTCGAACGCGGCGGCTACATTCCTTTCTGTGATCACCGATGCCCGCCGGATGTCAAGCCGGACGATTACCTGTATTATCTCGATCTTAAAGAGAGAATGTTTGGAATAAGGTAAATGAAAAATGTCGAACAGGGCGCTGCGTTGGACAGCGCATTGACCTCAGTAAAGAAGATGATGGTCACAATCGTGACACTCGGATTGGCTCTGACATCGCTTTGGTAAGGAAAGTTGTCAGTCTGATGCTCATGATAGATGTCACCAATCACTGCCAGGTGCATTGCTGTCGTTGCTACTCTGGCTGTAGAGGGAAAAGGCCATGAACGTGGACAAAATGTTGTCAGTTATCCATAAGGAAAGACAATGG
>SMYQ01000130.1 GCA_007050885.1 Candidatus Bathyarchaeota archaeon | reverse complement strand
GGATAGGAGAATGATGAAAGGTACGAACTTTTCGGCTATGGCATCAGCTTTTCGTTGAATTGGCGGCTTATGGGTTTGGGCTTCTTCAACCATGTGAATAATCTGAGCCAGTACGGTGTCTGATCCGACCTTAGTTGCTTCAATTACTAGTATTCCCGTTTCGTTAATCGTTCCACCGATGACATCATCATCCACCTTTTTACTCACAGGAACGGATTCGCCTGTAATCATGGCCTCGTTGACCGAGGATTGACCTTCAACCACATAGCCATCCACGGGAATCTGAGCGCCTGGGCGGATAAGCAGCTTCTCCCCCACATCGACTTCATCTGTTGGGATGGTGATTTCTTCACCGTCTCGGAGAACGATGGCAGTTTTGGGTTGTAAGTCCATGAGCGCACGAATCGCTTGGGAAGTTTGTCCTTTCGCGATTGCTTCTAGCGTTCGCCCAAGAAGAATGAAGCTAAGCAGCATGGCTGCAGAGCCATAGAAGACCTCCTGACCTATCAGAAGGAAGGTAGCTACAACAGAGTAGAAGTAGGCGACACTTGTCCCCAACATAATGAGCGTGTCCATGTTTGTTTTTCCATGTCTCGCGGCATTCAAAGCAGACTTGTAAAATGGGTACCCACCAATGAACTGAATCGGTGTCGTGAGAAGAAACAGAACTACAGCAGGGGTAATTCCCAGAGGAAGATAGGGAGTAAGAAGATGCGGGAAAAATGAGAAGAGGACAATGGGAACGGTGAAAAAGATTGTAAAAGCCAGGCGCCACGAATAATAGCGGATTTCATGTTTACGGCTCATGGCTTCACGGTCAATCTCTGTGGTCACATCAGCTGCAATGTCAAACCCTATCGATTTCAGACTGTTTCGCACGATTTTCAGCGTAACCAATACCTCATCGTATTCGACTACTAATCGCCCAGACATAACATGCTCCGAGACTGACAATACGCCGTTGATATTCAGAACAGTTTCTTTGATGTATGACCATTCATCTGAGCGTGGTGAGGGGGATAGAGTCAGTGTCATAGTGGCTCGTTTTGGCGTGTAACCTGTTGACACAACGGCTTCTTCCAACTCTTGACGGGTCACTTTCCCCGGAATAACATCAATGGTAGCTTTCTCTTCCAATAGATTAACTGAGGCGTTGGCAACACCCTGATGTTGGAGTAAAGCTTTCTCGATTGTGGCGACACAAGCAGCACAATGCATTCCTTTTATGCGCATTGAAAGCCGTTCTGTTTCTGGTTCCTGGTTCGATTGTTCCTTCAATGTTACTCACCTTTTGTTAATTGTCTGTTCGGTTTTGGAGCTGGTTTTGATATGCAGTTGCACAGTGATGGCAGCAAAAAACCATTTGCTTGCCATTTATCTCTTCCATATGCGCCCCTTCATAGACTTTACAACCGCAACTTGCGCACACCTGTAAATTGGACTCAAAGACTGCAGCAGTGATTGAGGCAAACCGATTCAATAGTTGGCTTACTGAACGACGCCCATGGCGAGTAAGACAATATTCACGCCGAGGGCGTTTACCCACGGGTTTGTCTTCAGATGTGACCAGACCCTGTTGCTCTAGTTTTTGGAGGAAGGGGTAAAGGGTTCCGGCGCTAAGCGATCGACCAGTTCGTGTGTGATGTTTTCGAATTATGCCATATCCATGAGTTGGCCCTTCATGGAGTACTAAGAGAATATACAGTTTGGTCAGATCGTCTAATACCGTGTCTAATGGTTTTTCGCTCAAGCCC
>SMYQ01000215.1 GCA_007050885.1 Candidatus Bathyarchaeota archaeon | reverse complement strand
ATTGAGCAACAAGCACAAGATACCTCTGTGCCCCGAAAACGATATTACGAAATTGATTTTCTCCAAGCCATTGAACCCAAAGGATCGTTGAATGAACAGCGACTTGCCCGTACATATTTGAGTCTTCGCGATAACGTGAACAAAAAAATGAAAGGGTACTCTCGTGTAGATACTGAGAAATACTATAATTCAATTGTCACTAAAGCGTGGGATCAGGTCACTCAGGCGAGTACGCCTCAGTTGAAGGGAACTGTAATTGACCAGAACCTTCAATGGCTCCTAATGGACGAGAAATATTCGGACAAATTTCGCAGTGCCTTTCCACCTGACATGTTATTCTTGCCACGCCCAGGATGGACCTGGTACTGGCATAGTCCTCTCGTCCCCAGAAGCGGAGGCACGACCCCTGTATCCCCAGCACAGCCAGCCAGTACGCCTGATTATCAGCCCATTCCTGCTCAGGAATTTGCTGATAGCGTGGTTTCCGGGATTGAAAAAGCTACAAATAATCTTGTGCGTGATGCTGAAAACTTTGCAAAACGATTGATTCCTCCACCAAGATCCGCACAATCCGCTCGGTCGGTTCGACGCCGTTCTAGCTGTGTTTGTGCCTGTGCATCCTGTGCTTGTGCCTGTGCCTGCGTCTCCTGTGCTTGTGCGTGTGCAGGTGGAGGTGCTCGATGACCATGAAGTTTATTGATCGGCTGTTCTCCAAAAAAGTACCTCCAGGATTATATCACTATCGTGCTACTGGGGAATGGCAGGGACTACGCCTTCATCTCCGTGTTGAAGACGACGGGGACGGCGTATTGATCATTGATGCGTCTCGAGTACTCTTCCTAAATCAAACAGCTACCGCACACATCTATTATTTTCTCACTGGAAAAAATGAGGAGGAAGCTGCGAAGGAGATTCAACGGCGATACAAGATCGACTTTGACACAGCACTCACCGATCACCAAGATATTCTCTTTATCGTCAATTCCTTAGCAAAGACCAGCGATATCTGTCCAATTTCGTATCTAGGGGTTGAGAAAGCAGAGCCCTTCCAACAATCAATGTCGGCGCCTTATCGTATGGATTTGGCACTCACCTATCGATGTAATAATCGCTGTCTTCACTGTTACACCGGGGGTCCCCGCGAAACTCCGGAGCTTACCACGAGGGAATGGTATCAGGTGATTGATACCCTTTATTCCCTTGGAATCCCCCATCTCGTGTTTACAGGTGGGGAACCCACCCTTAGAGAGGACCTGCCTCAACTAATTCAGTACGCTGAGGATAAGGGATTGGTGACTGGTGTCATCACCAACGGGCGGCGATTGAAGGATCACGAATATCTTGAGACATTAGTCGACGCTGGAATCGATCATATTCAAATCACCCTCGAATCATTCAATGAAAAAGTACATGACAAAATCACCGGCGTTGATGGCAGCTGGCAAGAAACCGTCCAAGGATTAAAAAATGCTATCGCGACACCCATTTATACACTCACCAATACCACGTTAAACCAGCATAATGCTGATGATATCCTGGAAACCATCAAGTTCATTCACGATCTCGGATTACAGCAATTTGCCTGTAACGGGCTCATTCATTCAGGCAAAGCTCCTGCCATCGCGAAAGAATTCGGACTTGAGGAACACCAGTTTAAACCCTTACTGACACGGATCCAAGAGTATGCAGAGCTTTTAGGAATGGAATTTATTTGGTACACCCCAACTCAGTATTGTATTGTTAACCCTCTAGAGTTAGAG
>SMYQ01000195.1 GCA_007050885.1 Candidatus Bathyarchaeota archaeon | reverse complement strand
GGATTCAGTACGTGAGAAACCTTCACTACAACCCTCGAATCGCGCGTTTCCAGCTTGCCGCTGACAACTTTCTCGGGCGGAGGCGTATCGAATGGGTCCAGCCACTTTTCACAACTCATCACTTTCACCATCTTTATCAGAAGAAGGCTGGAAAGATTTGACTTTACCAGTCAGAAGCTTTTTGTATTCTCGGAAGTTGATTGGTCCAGTTAGCAATTCAATCTCATTCCACACACAACCCACAGCCAGACTACAGACCACACAGAGTAAGAGCCTTTGCCAGAGAGCAGCCGCAGGCCAGGCAATTACCGCTACAAGAATGGTACCACCTAGGATGAATAGTTGAAACCCCAAATCAAAGTATTTGTTCTTCATATTAAAGCCCCAATGCTTTTCGTTCCTGCGGTGTAAGTTTCTTAGCAGCAGATTCTTTTAGCTTCTTTTTCTTTGCCTCTCGGGCTTGGCGCCTTTCCTTTGCCTTGCGTTTCTTTTCCGCTTCTTTTTCTTCGATCTGCTTTTTATCAAACTCAATTCGTTCCTTGGCTTCATCTAATGATACGAATAAAAGCTCAAGTGGGAAGTCACATGATATGTCGTAATCGCACCCTTTATGGACACGACTGAAATACCGGATATCGATATACCCGCCACGTTTGGGCTCGGTGACTACCGATATACTATCCGCATCATACTCAAGCTCTCCCATCCCACCCTCGGGTGCTCCCGGATAGTACCAAGTGTCAAGTTTCGATCCATAAACCTCAAAGGCGGCACGTAACACATCACCAATGTGGCTTTCGATTTTTGACTGTAGGTTATAAGTTTCTGAGCGAAGCTTCTCAAAATCTTCCCATATCTTTTTTGTAATCATACTTTATCTATGGCCACATCTGTGATATGCCATTGCCTCGAATTATCAGCAGGTCGCCTGTGATATGCAAATCGCCACTGTCCATTAGAATTTCCATGGCACGCCGCGCATCGGTTGGTGAAACACCAAGTGTTTTAGCTGCATTATGAAGCTCTGTTGGTGACCACCCACGGTCGTTGCTCTCAACAATCTCTAGTAGAATTCTACAATGTTCTTCGTTCATAGCGCTCCCAGGGGGACTTGAACCCCCAACCAATCGTTTTAGAGGCGACCGCTCTACCATTTGAGCTACGGGAGCATGGAGGGCCCGGTCGGAATTGAACCGACGTCAAAGGTTTTAGAATCCTCTGCTATACCACTCAGCTACAGGCCCTTGGGATCGATGTTGTGAACCGGACATCTATCATCGTAAGGCTCACAAGGATTGCTGCTACAAATGCAAGTGCTTTGTCTAATTTCCTCCTCCAGTTCTTTGCATCTAGCTTCAGCTCTTAAAGCCCTTTCGCGCCAGTTGACGCCTTCCATCATACAACACCCCACAGGAAACCAACACAAGTCGTCCCGCTCGTCTTCAGGAGTTGTGTCCCACTCATCATCCGTTGGGTAGGGCCTGTCACAGTGATGGCATCGTTCTCGTTCCATTTTCTCATTCACCGTCGCAGTATAGTCTCAAGTAGGGTATCGACGCTATGAAGATGATCCCCAAGGGCTTCCTCAACAAATACTATTACGCAGTTCTCAACTTTATTATGAAGCATAATTCTTACGTAGTGAGAGGCTACAAAATGAATATCGTAATTACTCAGCTTTATTGATTTCATCCTCACCACCTATCATACCCACAATGTGGACAGTTACGAATATCCAATGACCAGCACCGCGGAGGACATA
>SMYQ01000144.1 GCA_007050885.1 Candidatus Bathyarchaeota archaeon | reverse complement strand
ATATTTAATCGGGTCGAATTATGAGTGCTCTAGGTAATAGAATTGGTTAATGATGCGGTTGGCTATTCCATAGACTAAAGTCACGCAAAATTGAGTCGCCGATGAATTCTCTCAAAATTGAATTATCTGGAATCCACTTGTTTTCTAGTGGTAGGAACCATTCTAAGAATGCAAGCAGACGTTTTGCTTCTACATACTCATAGGATCCGTAAGGCACTTGGCGCAGCAAAGGTTCAGCGAGTGGTTTCAACACAGAGAGTTCGTACACAAGTGCTGAATTGAACATTACATCAGAATTCTCCTGATAAGGAAAGATATGCCTCTTTTCTCCGCGCCGAACAGACTCCCATCGTTGGATAGTGTCCTTGGCACTGTAACCCCGCTCGCGTGCATCCCTGACAATTCTTCTTAAAAGACGGGTATCGGTTGTAGAAACACGGTTATGCCGGTCGAGATTGAGCTGTGTTAGTGCAGATACATATACACGCAAGGTTTGTTTAAGCGGTATATCCGGAAGTAAATTTGGATTCAAACCATGAATTCCCTCGAGTATTATGATCTGACCCGGTTCGAGTTGCAATGTCTCACCTACTTCCCGTTTGCCCGCTTTGAAATTAAATTTTGGTAGTTGAACAGGTTTTCCAGCGATCAATGATTTAAGATCACCCACCAACTGCGCTCTGTCTAGTGCTGCCATTGACTCAAAATCGTATTCACCATTTTCATCAAGCGGGGTATTTTCTCTGTCTAGAAAGTAATTATCCATTTCTAGTGGAAAGGGTGAGATCCCATACGCTAAAAGTTGTACAGAAAGACGTTTGGCGAAGGTGGTTTTTCCCGATGAAGATGGTCCAGCAACTAATATTATCTTTATTTGATCAGCTCGCTTGACCACCTGAGAAGCGATATCTGCGATCCTTTGTTCGTGAAGCGCTTCTGAAACAAGTATGACCTCGCGTGAGCGGCCATTTTTTATTGAATCAGCCAAGACCCCTGCACTGTAAATACCCAATCTCCACAGCCAGTTTCTGTATTGACGAAATGTTGTCAGCAGTTTTGGATAGTCCGGTAATGGCAGCAGTTCGGTGGGGCGATGTCTGCGAGGAAATCGCAATGTGAACCCCTCACCAGTCAACACAAGGTTGAACCACTTAATGTACCCAGTCGAGGGGACCATATATCCATGAAGGTAATCACGATTACCCTCCAATTGGTAAAGTGTGAGGTAGTCTTTGTGGCGGTGAGTTAGCAAGCGTACTTTGTCATCGTACCCTTTCGCCTTAAAAAATTCAATGGCGTCGTTAATTGGAACTTCAAGCCTGCTGAGGGGTATATCCTTCGCTACGATCTCTCTCATCCGGTCTTCTATCTGCTGCAATTCAGATTCTGAAAACGGTGGTCGGCTAGTGACCTGGCAGAAATAACCACCGGAAGATACCGAGTGGTCAATTGTCAGTATATCATCCGGAAATAATTGTTCAAAAGCGGTAGACAAGAGGAATGTCAATGAGCGACGGTAAATTCGCATTCCATCGGCTTCGCCCATTGTGACTGGACGAACAGAAGCGTCCATATCGATGGGATATGTTAACTCACGCAATTCTCCATTTACGATTGCACCGACAATTGGAGGGGAGGCGTTCAATATGTGTAAGAAATCACCAATACTTGCTCCCCGTGGACCTTCTAAAACCTGTCCATCGGAGAGATGAATTTCAACTGTTGATCTAGGTTCAATGAATTTTATTGTTTGTTGTGTTTTCAT
>SMYQ01000146.1 GCA_007050885.1 Candidatus Bathyarchaeota archaeon | reverse complement strand
GATCAGAATCTCTGAGCCATTAACGGTAATTGGGAATAACACAGGGCCAAGTCCTACGGCAAGCGTCGCGTCAACAATACAACTACCGATAATATCGCCTAAAGCTAATTCGTAGTGACGTCGCCGAATTGCTGCAACCCCAACAGCAAGCTCAGGAAGAGATGTTCCAACCGCTAAAAGGAAGAAACTTAAGATGAATTCAGAGACACCAAGAAGTGTAGAAATCGTGATTACCGACTCGATGATTAGGTAAGAACCAATCCCGATACCTATGAATCCAAGTACAATAAAGAGGACTAGTCGGAATTTCTGGTTGGATACTTCCATCGCAGTACTGGATTCAACCGCCACTTGATCTCCACCGAAACGTCTTAAGATATAGATCGAGATCCCCCATAAAATAATGAGAATAACGCCATCTAGTCTCGATACATTCCCATCTACAGCGAGCCCAATGGCCGCTGCGAGAACAGCAATTTCCACCAAGCCGACAATGGCAAATTTTCGAGGGATAAGACGACAAAACTGACACAAAAAAGGGATGACGCCAAGTACTAGGGAAATCTGGGTTGCGACAGACCCTAACGAATTCCCGACAGTGATCTCGCCATAACCAAGATAGGATGAGAGCACACTATTCACAAGTTCCGGAAGATCCGATCCAATAGCAGAGATCACAAACCCGATGGTGAAAGTTGATAAACCAAGGAGCGATCCAAGCTTAACAAGTTGGTCAATTGATCGCTCGCTTGAGAGCAAAAGGATTGCGAGTCCCCCGATTAAGCCGAGAATTGCTTGCCAAGGTTCGAGCATTTCAAGTGTCCACTTTTTTCAGTTTTGTTCTCTGTAAGGAGCTCTTACACAGGTCAGATACGCGCGCGCGTTATTGGGCATAAAGTGTATTTTCCCTATTTGAATACTTCGACTTTATGAATTCTGTTCATGCGTTTGCGATGCCATACGGACAGCAAGGAGTATAGCATTTCGTAACGCTGAGGGCTCAGCTATTCCTTTACCAGCAATATCAAAAGCGGTCCCATGTGCTGGTGTTACAATTATTATTGGGAGACCGGCACTCACGGTCACTCCGCGGTCAAATCCCATGAGTTTTAGTGCGATTTGGCCTTGATCATGGTACATTGAGACGATGGCATCCAGCTTTGATGTTTTCGCTCGGAGAAATATGGTATCCGCTGCAAATGGACCAAATGCCTGAATTCCTTGATGCTGTGCTGCTTGGATGGCTGGAGAAATGATATCGATCTCTTCACGCCCGAATAATCCGCCTTCACCTGCATGGGGATTTAGGGCAGCGACGCCAATTCGTGGTGAACGAATATGTGCTTGTTGGAGTGTGGTTACCGCTAATTGTAAGGTTTGGGTAATGTTTGGTATGGTTATGTTTTGACTGACTTCTGCTAGGCTGATATGGGATGTCACGCGCGCGGTCCATAAGTTATCCAGCATACTCATTTCGCCGAATCCTGTGGTGACTTTCAGGAGATGCGCGAAAAAGTGAATTTCTCCTTTAAACTGGTAGCCTCCTCGAAAGAGTGCTTCCTTGTTCAGTGGAGCATAAACGATGGCATCGAGATGACCCTGATCTGTGAGGCGAACGATTTCTTTGAGTGCCGCACCGACTGACTGCCCAGCAGTTGAGTCAACTTCACCAATGTTCATGTCTGTGGGGTCATAATTCTGCATATCAATGAATGCTATTTTCTCAGTCTTATTACCCTCAGATAACGAGGATATTATCGGACATGTAACTGATGTCT
>SMYQ01000157.1 GCA_007050885.1 Candidatus Bathyarchaeota archaeon | reverse complement strand
CCAAAGTTAAGAGTCGATTGAGAAGACACTCCCCCTACCATGATTTTGATATCGGTGGTTGATTGCCAAGAGTAGGTGTGTTATACTCTTACAAGATTCTTTCACAGGCGCTAGCTAAACCGGAGACCCAAGTGCTATTGTTTCGACAACATTTCTTAATTTCACAATCTTGAAGGGTCTCTCAGGATTCAAGGCCTGCCATCCCTCGGATCTTTCCAATCCATGGGCTGCTAGGAAATTCGTCGATAACCGCTTCGATCCAACGTCGGCCATATGTCGGATTGCTCTCCCTCGTTCATTGGGATCATTAACCACCTCCAACTCCCCACGTAATACAACGAAGCAGTATTTGTGTAAATCTGGTTTGTAGGTCTCGATTTCCACTGCAACGCGATTATCCTGTTCAAGTAACCTCATTTTCTTTCCATACCGCGTGAAATGAAAATAGAGATTTCCATCGATGTAGGCATACTGAAACGGAGCCATATACGGATAATCTTCACCACGAAACGCAATGCGACATATCACCTGATTCTCTAACAACTCTTCAACCATCTTACGTTCCATTTGAGGTAACTTCACGATCGACAACCTATTCACCCCAATACATACTTGAGGAGTGCTTACTCACATATATTCGATACGGATTCCTCAACAGGTACACCAATATGGAGCAAACACTTGAGCAGTCTATATTCATTTTCCGTCGCGATCTAAGGCTGGCAGATAATTCAGGTCTCATCAACGCCTTGACTAATTCCACTACTGTTGTTCCCTGCTTCTTCCTCGATCCACGACTCCTTCACCAAACCAGAGTTCATTATAATGCAATCCAATTCATGATTGAAGCTTTAGAAGACGTAGATCAACAGCTGCAAGAACTAAACAGCAAAGTCCATTACTTTTATGGCCTTCCTCAGGAAATACTCCCCACAATCTTACAGAGTAATCAGATTAGTGGAGTGTTTTTCAACCGGGATTACACACCCTTCAGCTCCCGAAGAGATGACAGAATAATTCGCATCTGTAATAGGGCAGGAGTGGAATGTCAACAATTCAGTGATTCGCTACTCAATGAACCTGAAATGATACTCAAGACGAACCAAAAGCCTTACAAAGTGTTTACACCGTTCTTCCGAAAAGCCTCTGCACTTCCCGTTAACAAACCAAAGACCAATCCCCATACCAATTATGGCAAGATTCAATCCAAACAGCAAACACCCCTCAAAAGCATCACCAAGAAAATCAAAGCCCCCTATAACGAATCTATCCAAGTTAAGGGCTCAAGAACAACCTGCCAAGAGATTCTTTCAAACCTACGAAAGTATAACACCTATGAGACCACTCGAGACCTCCCAAGCATACCCGGTACAACACGTCTATCAGCATACATCAAATTTGGACTCTGCTCAATTCGCGAAGCCCACACTGCTATTGAAAAACAACTTGGCAAAGACCACCAAATAATCCGCCAACTCTATTGGCGAGACTTCTATACCCATATTGCCTACCATTTCCCGCATGTCTTTAAGAGAGCCTTCAAACCCCGTTATGACGCAATTCCCTGGAATTATGATAAAATCTTATTCGAGGCATGGCGCCAGGGACGAACCGGATTCCCAATTGTGGATGCAGGGATGCGAGAACTCAACAGTACAGGTTGGATGCATAACCGAGTCCGAATGATTGTGGCATCCTTTCTAACTAAAGATCTCCACATTGACTGGCGCTGGGGAGAAAGGTATTTTGCCCAACAACTCGTCGACTACGACCCTGCAGT
>SMYQ01000058.1 GCA_007050885.1 Candidatus Bathyarchaeota archaeon | reverse complement strand
AAATTAACAAAATTAATAGCAAATTCAAGGTCCTAGAATTTGTCTGAAGCCGAGTCTCTTGACATCAAATCATTTTATTCATTACCTTCAGACAGAGTCTTACAAATTTTGGAAAGTCGACCCAGTGGTCTAACGGAAGATGAAGTAATTTCTAACCAAGAAGAATACGGACTTAACGAGATTAGAGAAACTCGTGGAAAGCCTCTAAGCCATAGATTCTTGATAAGTATTACACATCCTATGGCGATTCTACTGTGGATAGCCTCAATAATGGCTTACATAGGAAAATTACCGGAACTTACTATTGCAATTATAATTGTTATAATTATAAATGGTGTTTTCAGTTTTTGGCAAGAATATCGCGCAGAACGTACTAGTAAGGAATTGAAGAAATTAATTCCTCAGAATGCACGTGTTGTTCGTGAGGGACAAGAGATACAAATTCCAGCCACCGAGATAGTGCCTGGAGACATCCTAATTTTATCTGAAGGGGATAAAATCCCTGCGGACGGCAGAATCATAAAAAATTTCGAAATATTAACTGACGAATCAACTTTAACAGGTGAATCGAGACCAATACATAAAATTTCTCATCAAGTTGCGTCAACAAAATTCAAAGCGATATACGATGTACCGAACCTGATATTCAGCGGATCGAATGTGGTATCCGGTTCAGGCATAGCAGTAGTTTTCGCTACAGGAATGAAAACACAGTTCGGAAGACTAGCTCATCTAACGGAAACGATATCGGAAGAACCTAGTCCCTTACAAAAAGAACTGAAAAAAGTTACCTTCACAGTTTCAACGTTCGCTGTTTCTCTTGGTGTTGTAATTTTCCTGACTGCTTTCTCGCTAGGAATAGGCGCTGCGGAAAGCTTCCTATTTGCAATTGGAATGATCGTGGCCAATGTTCCAGAGGGACTCCTTCCAACTGTCACATTATCATTAGGTATCGGTATGCAAAGAATGGCAAAACGAGGAGCGATAATAAAAAAACTTTCAAGTGTTGAGACTCTGGGCTGTACGACAGTAATCTGTAGCGATAAAACTGGAACTCTAACCTGTAACGAAATGACTGTCACTAATATATGGACAAGAAGATTAAACATCAAAGTTACTGGAACTGGATATATCCCACAAGGGCAATTTATTTCTGAAAACGAGGATAGCCCAATAGATATCCGTTCAGATATTCAAGAATTATTGAATGGAGGAATGTTATGTAATAATGCTCGTCTCTTGCCTCCATCCGATCAAAGAAAAGAATGGAGTATCTTAGGTGATCCGACAGAAGGAGCGATTCTTGTAACGGCGATCAAAGCAGGCCTAGATTATCCTCCTAAATTAAATAGAATAGCTCTAATGCCTTTTGATTCAAAACGTAAGAGAATGAGCGTGGTTATTGAGCGTAATAACAATTATTACTCAAAAGACAATGAAGGTAATCAGTTAAAAGCATACGTCAAAGGTGCACCAGTAGAACTACTATCGCTGTGCGATAGCATCTTGAATGAAAATAAAGTCGTGCCAATCGAGGAATCAGATCGCGTTTTAATCAGAAAGCAGATCGACATCTATGCAAAAGAAGGTTTGAGAATCCTTGGAATCGCTTCTAAAGACATTAAAAAAAATACACGTACATTAACTGCTGAAGCTATCGAGAAAGAATTGACTTTCCTTGGTTTAGTAGCTATGATGGATCCGCCAAGGCCTGAGGTCGAAGAAGCCATTCAGAAATGTCAGAATGCGGGAATACGCGTTATAATGCTTACTGGAGATTACGGCCTCACAGCCGAAGTTATAGCACGAAGACTTGGCATAATATCTGGACAAGCAAGAATAGTTACGGGGGATGAAATTGAAGGGATTTCAGATGAGACTATTCAAAAAGTTCTACAAAAAGAAAACATTGTCTTCGCTCGTATCAGTCCAGAACATAAACTTAGAATTGTCATGGCACTGCAAGCATTGAATCATATTGTTGCCATGACTGGTGACGGTGTAAATGATGCCCCTGCTTTAAAAAGAGCAGATATTGGAGTCGCGATGGGCATCTCGGGAACTGATGTTGCTAAAGAAGCAGCCTCTATGATCATTACTGATGACAATTTCGCATCGATAGTCAGCGCTATAGAAGAGGGACGAGCAGTATACAACAACATAAAAAAATTTACAAGATATATCTTCGCTAGCAACGTCCCAGAGATTGTTCCCTTCATTTTTTTCGCCTTAGCAAGAGTTCCATTGGCTTTGAATGTGATGCAAATTTTGTCAATAGATCTTGGCACAGATATGTTACCTGCTTTGGCATTAGGAGCAGAACCTGCTGAAAAAGATGTAATGAATATGCCACCCCGTAAACGGGAAAAAAGTTTATTGAGCCGCGGGTTGTTAGCTCATGCATTTCTGTTCCTAGGAACAATTGAAGCTTTAGCAGCCATGGGAAGCTATTACTGGATGAATCTAATTAATGGCTATGGACCAGATTCTCTTGCACAACCTGGTAACATCGTTTACACAATGGCTTCAACTATGACACTAGTAGGGATAGTAATGGTGCAGGTTGGAAATGTCTTTGCATGTAGAACAGAAAGATCGTCTAGCCTGAAACGCAACATTAGAATCAACCCATTACTGCCAATAGGAATTTTATTTGAGATATCTCTCATAATAGCATTAGTTTACCTTCCATTACTTCAACCAATCTTTGGAACAGCTCCATTATTACCTCATCATTGGCTTTTCCCCATCATATTTGCTCCAACAATACTTTTAGCAGACGAATTAAGGAAGCTCATCTATAGAAGAAAAAACTTGAATTTATTAACTCATGATAAAGAGGAAAATAAATGAATATTTTAGTTATAGGATGCGGAAGAGTTGGATCATACCTAGCTGAATTGCTAAATGCCGAAGGTCATAATGTGGCTGTAATCGATAGAGATAGCAACTCCTTTGATCGATTAAGCTCAGCCTTCAAAGGGCAGTGCATCCACGGTGATGTACTTGACAGAGATATCTTAGACAAAGCAGGAATCCAGAATGCTGATGCCTTAGCTTCAGTGACGAATAGTGATAGTCTAAACGCCGTCATTGCCATGATAGCAAAGAATAAGTTCCGTGTTCCTAAAATTGCTATAAGAGTATTCGATCCATCCGATGCTGAAGTCTACCGGAAGTTAGGACTATCAATCATCTCACCAACAGAGTGGGCTGCGAACTTTATTAGAGATGTACTTGTGCATCCTGATGTTTACCCAAAGCTTACAATTGGAAGTGGCGATGTTCAGATTGTTGAGCTTGTTGTCCCCTATGCATTAGTAGGAAGATCTATTGATTATGTTAACATCCCTCAACAAGTGAGAGTTATTGCAGTTGTTAGGCAAGGCAGAGCTATTATTCCATATGATGGAATGATGTTTGAGGATGATGATTCCCTTACTCTAGCCGTATCAACTCTGGCTATGAAAAGAGTTGAAGAGCTTATGGGACAATAGGAGTGATAGGAACAATTGTATATTGTAATAGTTGGCGGTGGCGGTGTAGGATTCCACCTTTCGCAAAAACTATTATCACATGGCCATAAGGTCACAGTAATTGAAAAAAGACTTAAGACTATTGAAGAATTGAAATTAAAGCTCCCAGAAGTCGAAATAATTGAAGGCGATGGATCCAAACTCAAGATTTTACGTAGAAGTGGTCTAGATAAAGCCGATCTACTCATACTTCTGACAGGTATTGATGAAAAAAACTTATCAATAGGACTTTTAGCGAAGAATGAATTCAAAGTACCTAGAGTAGTTTCGCGTGTCAATGATCCAAAGCATGAATGGTTGTTCGATAAATATTTAGGGATAGATAATGCGATTAATCGTGCCGCACTCATGGTTGACGAATTAACGAAAATTCTAAAGTCTACCGAAGCATAATAAATATTATTTCTCATCATATTTTAATTTCGTGCGCGGTATTAGAAGTTTTGATAAATTCTTTGACAATTTTTTGAATCGGCGGATAAATTATCTTTGTAAAAAGAATCGCTATGCCCACCTGTATTGGTGTTACGAAAGCAGCTTGTACCCAAATGACCTTCATCGCTTCAGGTGTAAACCCATAAATTAGCCAATAAGTCTGAAGAGGTATCAAAAGAAATATCCTGAATAAAATATCTGCTTCAAGACCGACAAACGTATTTATCAACAGTCTACTCTTATTGAAGTTTATTATAGTGACTATCAGTAGGACTATGAATGCCAAATAAACGTCCCACATACCCCATAATGGTAGCTGCCATGAAATTGGAGTAAGAAAATAAGATGCTAATAAAACAGTGAAGAATATTATTGGGATACTTCTTCTTTGTTGGAAAAGCATACCAGCGATCATTGCTCCCACAGGAGCACCAATAGTGAATAGAAATTCAGCTATGCCTCTAGAATAGATAGAATGTCCGACTAAGACACCTATAAGAATAGAGAAAAATCCCTCGCCAGGACCGAGAATAAAACCAAATAAAGGAACTACCAAAAAAATCCAGCTATACCATACGCCAGACTGAAATTGAGGGATCCCTGGAATTGAATCTAAAATCGCAGCTACTGCTGCGAATGTTACAATCAAACTAATTCTTTTTGATTTCCTCAGCTGGCCTTTCATTATTTGAAAGCTGCACAATTTTACCACTGATATTAGAATTTATTTTTAACCATTACGTAATAGCTTGTAATAAAATAACTGCCGCATCGGCAAAATTTCCGTTTAAAAATTCAATCGAAATATCTTTCATATTCAATCTAAAATAGAAAGTGATTCGTAGATTTTAGTAGCTACTTTTTTTCCTGTCATTAAAACATTTTTTCTATCATTGCCCTCCAAGATTATGGAACAAACAGGTTCTCCCGTTTCTATTCTAGTTCTTGGATGTGGAATATCCCGGCATTCCTTTCTTAGAATTAGGTCAGGTACAACGGCTCGTTTCTTAGCGAATAGAATAAGACGCATATGCTTCGAACTCGATTGTTTTAGTTCTCTATGATCTGGAAGTATGTTTTCAGTGCATGCTTTCACATGGGTTTCTACTAAATTTATTCCTAGAGCTTTTTCTGTGCATTCTAGTGTTCCTTGAAATCTTGGGTTAACCTCAATTACATGTGGGATGCCATCAGATATTACTAAATCGACTCCATTTGAACCTTTTAAGCTGAAATGGTTTACCACTTTCTCGGCAATATGTTCACATTTCTTAAGAATATCTCTTGATGCTGTAAAGGGAACTATATTACCACAATAGCCGAAAGGTTCACGTTGACCAACATCATTCATACCTATGAGTTGCTCATTTACAGTTAATGCAATTGATTCACCAGGGACTGCCATCACAGAAACACTAACAGATGTACCGACCAAGTATTCTTGAATGTAACATTTTGAAATAGAAGCCTCGTTTGAATTTAACCAATCATCTAATTCATATAGTGTAGATATTTTTTTTATTCCTAAACCACCACATCCATCCAATGGTTTTATTAAAAAAGGAAAACCGATATTTTTACAGATATCTTTTGCATCTTTGAGATCTTTTGCTATCTCAGTTTTAGGATGAGGTATTTCTAAATCTTGCAAAATCGAAAAAAAGCTATTTCTGTTTCGAACTCTCAAAAATGCCTCAGGAGTATTACCCAAGATCGGGACGAGATCATTTATCGCAGATAGATCATCAAATGAGTCGTCCAATCCAGATGATAAGAGAGAGACATCAATATCATGATTCTTTACCAAAATTTTTGCCAATCTAGTAAGTTCTATTGAAGAAAGATTGTGTAAACCTTTGATATTCTCTTGATTTGAATTACTTAAAACTGACAAATTTTCTTTAGTGTTTTTTTCAAGATCTTGATCTCCATAGAAATCTACTGCAAATATCGAATATCCAGCACGATTTGCCGAAGCTGTCAAGGATGATACATCAACAGCACCAATCGCCAGCATGTTCTTAATTTGGATTGAAAGCACCCTCGATTTAAAATGGAATCTAAATAATTTGCTTATAATTTACAGCTTATCTTATCAAATATGATATAAACCCCATTAGGCTATCTTAATCAAAGCGCTTCTTTTGTGTTAGAAAAATGTATAGTGTAATTGATCCAGCAATAGCCATGATAATACTATACCCAAAAGCGGTCGCATAACCAATATTCGTCCATAATATCCCAAATATTGAATTAGCAATAAGTGATCCAATACCTATCATAGAATAATAGAGGGCATATGCAGTTCCTTTCAATTGCGTACTTGCATAATTAGGTATTATAGCTCGTTGCACAGTCTCAGCCATACCCAGATAGCATCCAAAGATTATTGCTATAGGAAAAGCATAGATTGGATTTCCATTCAGTAATAATCCGGTTAATGATGCTATAATAAAAACCACGTAACCTGCAATTAGAACTGGAATTTTACCTATTTTATCAGCCATCATCCCTGCGGGTAAACCAATCATAACCACTGCGACATTTAGACATGCATAAACCAAAGGAATTATATTTTGATTGACGCCTAAAGAACCTGCTTTCAAAAGCACGAATGAGAAATTGTATGCACCCATAGTGAATATAGCCAACGCACCTAGAAGCATTATGAACTGACGATCTAATACAGCTCTCGCATTCTCAAAAACACTTCTATGTTTTGGAGAGGTTCTAAAATCTCGAACAAAAAATAGTAAAATCAATAAAGCTATCACTGCTGGAATAAATGAAAGCCAGAAGATTCCACGAATTCCAATTAAAGGAATAAAAGCAAAAGCAATTATTGGGCCTCCAACTGCCCCAATCTGATCTAAAGAACGATGAAGCCCGAAAGCTTTCCCTGCTTCAGATTTCTTTGCTGAATCACTGATTAATGCATCTCTAGGTGAAGTTCTAATTCCTTTTCCACTTCTATCAAGAAGTCTAATTATGAAAGCGTGACTCCATGTACTTGTAATTGCAAAAAACGGTTTGGCAATCGAAGAAATTGTGTACCCTAGTAATACAAATGGTTTTCTTCTACCAATCTTATCGGTTAATACACCTGAAATAACTCTAAAAAAATAGTTCACAGCTTCGGCCAAACCTTCAATAATACCAAGAATCGCCGCAGTTGCGCCTAGCTCTTTTATAATAAAAAAGGGTAATACGCC
>SMYQ01000127.1 GCA_007050885.1 Candidatus Bathyarchaeota archaeon | reverse complement strand
TTTCATTTTTTAGTTGCTTCACTAACAAAGGAGTAGCATCCAATGCTGGAGGTCCAATTCGCGCAAGTGCACAGATAACTTGTCCCTGAACCACAGGTTCCAAGTCATTGATGTAATCTATCAGGACTGGTAAGGCCTCAGAACCACGGGGGCCAATATTTCGAAGAATCGCAGATGCTTTAGCACGAAGATCTGGATCATTTTCTTTTAGGAGTTGAGAAACGTAGGGGATCACTTTGGGACCCGCAGAAGCCAATTGGCTAGCCGCATTATTTCGTTTACGCTTACTAGTCTGCATCATTTGAATAAGTTCAGCGATTTCCGCTTCTGCTAATTCAGCTTCTGTAGGAATGGGTTCTTTTGGCATATCAACAAACTCAACAGCAACTATCCAGCTGTCGATTTCAGGAAAAAGAAAATCGATACCTAAACTCGTCTTAATCCGATATTGCCGCATAAGTCGATTCATGTACAATTGGGCACCAAATCCGATTAGGAACATCACTGTTCCCGCAATGATCAAATAAATTGCAAAAGGCGGAACAAGATAGGACATGAAGGCAATGATGAATCCAATACAAAGGATGTATCGTGAATACCTGAAGATGGGATGAACTTGTATTTGGTACATGGCTTAATCAACCCCCGTTAGTGTGTGCAAGGAGCGCTGAAAGCTCTATTTAAACGTACCCATTCAGTAAATGGATAATTCAAGCTTCTTCTATGATATCCACGAGGAGTATACGAAACTCAAGGGTTTTACCGGCCATAGGATGAGAACCTTTCTTTCCATAAGCCTGTTCTGGGGGGAGAACAACGATTTTCTCTTCACCAGGTTTTAATCCGATTATAGCATCATTGAACCCCTTGATGACCTGGCCTGCGCCTAGGGTGACAGTAAGGGGCTTGTAGTCTCGACCTTTGTTGTAGATGCCTGCCCGAATTGCTTCCTTTTCTAACGAAGTGTCAAATATTTTTCCACCGGGGAATTTTCCTACATAATGGACACGCACTGTGTCACCGTTTTTTGCTTCTGACATGTTATAACACATCCGAGATAGGTAACAATATTCAGTTTACCTATTTGTGAGTACCTAATGTAAAAGAATACGTGTTAGCGCGGTTCTGTGATACTAACAGGCAGATAGACAAGGAACACGGTCCCCTTCTGATGCTGTCCGGGCACACGATCCTGCACTGCCACCCAGCCACCGAATGCTTCTGATAAGGCACGGACCACAGATAATCCTAACCCAGAACCATGGGCCCCATCCATGTAACGGTTAAACAGCTGAGCTTTGCGTTCTGGTGGTATTCCACGCCCAAAATCTATTATCTGGATTTCCCACCAGGACCGGTCTGAACTATTCAGGAGCTTGAAGTTCACTTCAATCAGCTTCTTGTCATTGGAGTATTCCATGGCATTCCGGATGAGGTTTTGGAACAAGTCAACCAATAACAAGTTTGCATCAACATAGCAGTAACCTTCGGGTTGATTCACTTTTAGCACGAATTCATCAGTTCCGAGGGCTCGACTGACTTGGTCAAAGGCTAGTTTTACATACGTGACTAAATCCAGGGGTTGAAAAGTGGTTTCAGGCATGTGTTCAACTTTGCCAAGTCTTCGGACATTCTTAATCAGGTGGTCAGCCCGTGAAAGACTTTGATGAATCTGTTCAATGGCTTGTTCAAGTATTTCTTCTGGAACATCCTCCAGTTCGATGAGCTCTAAGGAAGTCATAATCGCCTGATGGTAATTACTAATATCGTGGGCCAAGATATCAGCATAGAGCGTGGCACG
>SMYQ01000097.1 GCA_007050885.1 Candidatus Bathyarchaeota archaeon | reverse complement strand
ATGATCCTACCGAGTCTGTGAGAAATCGAGTTGTTTTAGCCCTTCAAATGCTAGGGAAATATCCGGATCATCTTGATTTAACATAAAGCGGATGACCCGGCAATCCCCCTCAACAATTAGTTTAGTCCATAACTTTCATAGTGAATGAGTTCTTCAAGTGGTTTCCGAGGGCGGGGTTTCTCTTTAGATGTGGTATGCCCTAATGGGATAATGGCCATGGGGCGAATTGTGGAGGGTAATTTGATAACCTCACTTAGGGCGTCTTCCCGATACATACCAACCCAACATGCACCAAGACCCCTATTAGCTGCTGCGAGAAGAAGGTTCATTGTGGCGATAGCGGAGTCCTGAACGCAAAATCGGTCAGAATAGATGCTGTTCTGTTTACCTTTGTAGGCCTGGGTATCTGTACACACGATAATGATCACAGGAGCTTTTTTAATGAAATTTTGGGGAGTAACCGTAATTGAACGGCGTGATGAGATGGGCACCTCTATCCCCGTGGTAGTTTCCCAGATTCGTTCAATAGTCTTTGGGTCTCGGACAATGATAAACCGCCAGGGTTGATTGTTGCCTGCAGACGGGGCCCATCGAGCTGCTTCCAAAATATAATAAACATCTTGATTGGAGACAGCTTCATCCGTGAAATAGTGAATACTTCGACGCATCTTTACCAAGTCATCAAACTCCAAGAATATAACCTCCTTTTGTTGAACTATTGAAGAAATCATTCCTAATCCGCTTTTCGGCTGATTAGAGTACTTTTGCTTCAAGAACATCTTTGACGGTAAACACTTCAAGGACGTTCGTTTTTCCTGGCACCAAAGCTGAAGCACGAACGACTACAATACGTTCCTTTGGCTTTACGATACCGTCAGTATGAAGGTGTTTGATTGCCAGTTGTAATAATTCGTCCATGTTGTCACAATGTGGGATAAGGAGGGATTCAGTACCCCAGAGAAGTTTTAGTTGTCGTTGCACACGAAGATGGGGAGTACTGGCAATTATCCGAACGAACGGTCGATATTTGGATACCATGCGGGCAGTATATCCAGCCATGGTGAACACCAGAACCGTCTGGACATCCAAGTTCCTTACGATGGAAACCACTGATCGGCCAAGTTCTTCAGCAATCAAATGCTGCCCGGAATCGTAGTAGGTCAAATCTCGTTGGGGGAAAGAGGGAATGACTTGTCTTCCAATTGTTTCCATGGCCTTGACTGCGGCAACAGGATGACGACCAACAGCGGTTTCAGCAGAAAGCATGACGGCATCAGATCCATCTAAGATAGCGTTAGCTACATCACTCGTTTCAGCTCGCGTAGGGCGCGAGTTGCGCACCATGGACTCAAGCATTTGGGTGGCAACGATAACGGGTTTACCCGCTTGATTGCACTTGTGGATGATTTCTTTCTGAAGAAGAGGTACTTGTTCAGGAGGGATTTCAACCCCTAAATCGCCCCGTGCCACCATAATGCCGTAACTGACATCGAGGATTTCGTCAAAGTTTTCAATAGCTTTGATGTGCTCGATTTTAGAAATGATGGGTATATCTGTTCCTTCATTCCGGAGGAACTCTTGAACCTTTTCAACCTCGCTTCTTTGTTTGACAGCTGAAATCGCCACAAACTCGGGGCTGAGTTTTGAAATGAACTTGAGGTGTTCAATGTCTTGTGCTGTGGGCACGGCCATTCCGAGATTGACACCAGGGACGTTTACGCCCTTGTTGGCACTGATTTCTCCTCCTGTCAAGACGGAGCTGTGGATTTCTGAACCTTTGATTCTATCAACCCGAAGTTCGACAATACCATCGTTGATGAAGATGCTTTGACCAGCTTCAATTAGTTTGGGAAGTGTTTTTAACGACACACTAACTCGAGTAGCATCACCCTCAATGTCTTCAGTAGTTAGGGTAATATGGTCACCTTCGTCTAGGTTGAAGGCTTCTTTGACTTGTCCGATTCGTACCCGGGGTCCTTCAAGGTCCATGAGGATCGGATGATTTGGCAGATGCTTCCGAATTCGTTCAAACCGTGCTTGATGATCAGCAATTGTGCCATGTGACAGGTTCAGGCGGAGAACATCCATCCCAGCCTTCGCCATCGCGAGTATCTTCTCTTTACTTTCACAAGCTGGGCCGATGGTGCAGACAATTTTAGAACGGGTGGGAATCATATTGTGCTTCACCTTTCCACCACACCTCAAAGTCTAGTTGAACACCATTTCTGAGAACCTAATTAGTGTTACTGCTAATTTTTTTCACCATTAGGACGAGGGAAAAACCATAGAATCATCGTGACGTTTATAACCCATATACCCGCAGAGAAACAGCTGAGCCAGCATGTATGTCACTATTCGATATCTTAGCGTCATCCGTGAAATTACAGGCACCCGGGAAGAGGTTATCGAAGTGGATAATGGCGCAACGGTCGAAGACGTCTTGAAAATGCTGTCAAAAAAATATGGAAAATCCTTTGATCGAATGATTCGTTCTGGTCGTGACATTCGAGGATTACAAATCATCTATTTTATTGATGGAAAAAACATCGCAAATTTGGACGGGTTCAAAACTGCGGTAAATGATGAAAGTGAACTCGTAATTATCCCGCCAGTAGCGGGTGGCTAGCTGGTTTACACAAGATTACCTGGATTGTCGTAGTGATGCGGGTTGGGATGAACTTGTTTAATTAGGCTTGTGTCAAACACCTCAGCTTCTAAGAGATCTCGTTTGATGTATCCCATCCCTCTAAGTACAGGAACAAAAGCCAGGGCGGATTGGATGTACTCGGGAGGAAGACTAGCACAGTATTTTGGCGACACGCGAAAGACTTGTTGGAGAAAGGCTTCATCCACAATACCGATCTCTTTTGCGACTATTGCTGCAGCTTTTCCAGGTTTTTCGCGCATAAGGTTACACGCAGCTTCATGGATTTCTAAGAAGCCGTTTACAAGATTCGCTGATTCTGAAATCATCTGTGTTGTTGCCACAATGCCATAACTAGGATTGTAGGGCCAGATAGCACTGGGCGGTAGAACAAGTGGGGCTTCCAGATACTTGTTTGCGAGAACAGCAAGTGGAGGCGTCCCACATCCACCAGCGACGCCTCCATCTTCCATAGCTTCCAGAATAAAATCAGCCCAAGGGAAGTTTTCGATAGTAACGGACATAGCTAGTCCAGCATCAGCAACGAGTTTTCGGATGATGACATCATGAATCGACCCCTCCGATGGTGTCCCGATCTTTTTTCCCTTAAATTGTTGTAAGGTTGCTTCCACGGAGCCAGTTTCTTGGAGAGTTTTATATCCTGCTAGCCCAGTTACCACTGTACCTTCAACATGACCTCCTGCGACACAGAGAATATCTAATCCCTGTTCAATGCCTATCATTGCCGGAGGGAGACCGATATATCCAACATCCAGAACTCCTTTTTTGAAGGCTTGAACCATGGAGGGTCCAGTCGGAAAAAGCGTCCACTCGGATTTGATCCCCATTTTCTTCTCTACCCAATGTGACCCCATTAAAACAAAGGCAGTATGATAAGCAGTTGAAAGATGACCGATACGAAGAGTTGGCATGACACTGAGAGTTGTCGAGTTTGTGCCACTTAATTATTATCCACGCATAAAGTCTGCACACCGTTATCCCGTTAGAATCCCCATAGTCCGAGTAGAGCAAACATCCATCGTCCGCCTAATGCAAAGAAAAGGATGAGGTAGGTTAGAACAATATCCCAATAAGATGAACGCCGTTTCTTGAAAGGGAGCCAGAAATAAGCAAACAGAACTGAGAGGCAAAAATAGCTTAAGGTAATTAATAGCCACCCCCCAATTCCAATTGTACGGTAGAATCCTAATATTACACCAAAAAAGACGATGCCATACAGATGATGTGCTACATAGGAAATGAGGGCTATTTGTCCGTTGATTTCGAAGAACCAACTGGTGGGATTCCACCATTGCCAAACATCAACAGTAGTAACCACACTGGCAACCGTAAGAAGAGCCATGCCGGTCGAGAGCAAAAAGAACCCGTTGGTTAAAGGATATTGAGTAACAGGGTCACCAAGAAGGAAAAATGGAAGGACCAAGGAACACATCAAGCCACCCACGACCAATAGGTCGTACACGAGCCGACGTGGATTGGAAGGCTTTTGGATAAATGCTTCCCCAATAAAGGTGCCAATAATGGGGCAGGCAAGCCAGGGGAAAAGGGGGGCTTTACCAGTAGCAATGATAGCTGAGAGGTGATCTACCCATGTTTGAGGCGGAGCATACTGAATATTACCCACAGTTCCCACGATGGCTTCATAATTCAACCAGACTCGGAGAAATGGAGCTAAAACGATAATTAGAATTGGAAGGACGAAGCGATAGCGTTTTGGCATAAAAAGGGTGAGTTGGGCAACAATGAGTGACAGACCAATAAGTTGAAGGATACTCCAGTCCAGAATCCAGATTGTACCAAACATTACCACCGAGAACAGATAGCCCAAGCCCATGATGAGAATACCTCGGGTGAGTACCCATCCCCATATGGATGATGGAGGAGTACCCTTCTGTTGGAAACGATTGTTCACCAAAACAATACTAATCCCTGCAACAACATAGAACAATGGTGCAGGAATGATTCCAAAGAATAGGATTAGCATGGCTACGAGAGAATGGAAGCCTCCACCCACGAAGGTTTGTCCAAAATGGTTGATGACCATGAAAATGAGGGCAACTCCACGCAGCACATCCACGGAAGCCAAACGATTGTCGTGTTCAACAAAGGATTCCGCTTCTTCCATGCGTCCACACCCACGGTATCTAGCTAATCTTTCTAGGCAGGTTAGCGTTCCCTGACCCATATAAGAGATTCTCATATAGGCTCAAGAATCCGCGGCTCAATCAAAACTCCCCTCGTTGTCTCCCAAAGCCATATAACGGCACAAAAACAGAGTGATAGGATAGCGAGGTATCAACCTTCCCGAACGACGGTATAGTTCTTCCAGAGGGGGTTCATATTTGTCTGTTCCACCAGCAGTCTGCACCTATATCTACCGGTACGAGCGTCCATGTCATAAGCGAGGGGAAAGATGCACACACCCTACTGTTCCTGGAAGCCCCTATTGTCGATGGCACCAAGTGTTACCTGATAAGGATTTTCGTGGTATTGATTTCAGTGAAGCTGAAGAGGAACACAAGCATCTGTGTGAAGCCCATCTCGTTGATGCACGCCTCGATGAAGCGATTTTATTGGAAGTTCTGTTACATGATGCCAATCTTCATGGTGCCACTTTGATGAAGGCTAATCTTCAAGGGGCGAATCTCTCACAAGCCAATTTACATGAAGCTGATTTGTGGGGTGCAAATCTTAAGGGGGCAATTCTTTGGGGTGCCAACTTATACGGGGCTCAACTAATCTTAACTCAATTACAGTTCGCTGATTTAGTGCGGGCTAACCTGGAAAATGCCATGTTTGATGGTGCAGTCTGTGAATATACTGATTTCCGGGGGGCGGATCTGCAACTAGCGCATTTTGAAGGTGCTCACATCACGCATTGTTACTTTGCCGGTGAATTTGGCTCAGCTCGGCTTATGCTCTGTACGCTAAAAAACGCCGAATCCTTGGAGCAGTTAGTTGCACAACAGAAACGTATTGGCCTCCGTTCAGATCTAAGTTCCGGGGATAAACTCAGAGCCTACACTATTGAGGATTATGTGATTGAGCCCCGTGATTACCGTGATATTGCTCGAGATCATCGAGTTCTGAAAATATATTTCAAACAGGAAGGTCGATTAGACCGAAGTAGCAACCACTATCTCAAAGAAATACGTTCAATGCGAAGATACTACTGGCAGAAAGCATCTGGGCAAGTTATCGAGAAAAATAATGACGAAAAACCTTCCACAACGGAGCGCGTACACTGGACATTACGTGGCATCAGCAGCAAATTACTGGACACACTTTTTGGGTATGGTGAAGAACCATCAAAACTGATTGCCTGGACAATGGTAACCGTTCTGTTGTCGGCTATTGTACTCTTCCTCTTCAATCCGACTCAGGGAATACCAGGATTTATCACTAATTTAGCAACGGCCATGGTATCCTTTGCGGTTGCTCCTCCCATCCCGATTGAACAGATCCCCCAATTTTGGTTCGCAAGTGTTACTGCATTTGTGGGCAAATTCTTCTTAGCACTCTTTGTGTTTATCCTTGGAAGAAAAGTTGAACGCTAGCATTCTAACGAAGGAAAGATATTCTGTGCGAGGATGCGTGACACATCAAAGTAGGTAAAGGGTGCATTTCGTTTACTGACTCCATTGGTGATTTCAAAACAGAAGCTCTGTGCTCCTGCTGATACGTATGCCTGGACTGTCTTTCGAATGTCTTCAGGGGATCCTACCAAGGTAGTGGATTTGACCGCAGTTTCAGGAATATCCTCAACGATAGGGAACAGCTTACTGAAATCGAGTTTGACCACATCATCAGAATCATAGGTTAGTAAACTGATCCGATCTGGATGAAGGCCCTGTTCCAGATAAATCTGAGCATACTCATCCTTCCAATAACCCAGAGCGACCAAGACCTGCGGCTGTAAGACGAGTTGTGCCCGATGATTTCCCAGATATTGAGCTATGCGTTCTGGGTCATCATGCATAAACACTCGCCCCCAGTATCCCGCAGTAAAATTCGCAGGATCACGGTCAAAACGTTTCATAAGTTGGTGGATATCCTTCAGATCCTCTCGGTATAATTCTGGTAACGCAGCATGAGGTAGCCAGCCATCTGCATGTTGGGCAGTTAATTTTCGAGTCCGTGGACCATTTCCGGCAATCCAAAGGGGAGGATTCGGTTGTGTCAGGGGTTTGGGTTCAAGAACAGCGCGTCT
The DNA here is from genome assembly GCA_007050885.1 of Candidatus Bathyarchaeota archaeon. The sequence goes on along the minus strand of SMYQ01000097.1, from coordinate 367 downwards.
CAGGTTGTAGAATCGACCTTGATGGCTCACTGGTTCAGTTTGACCCCATAATAATTTCATGACTTCGATACATTCCTTTAGGCGGCTCACAGCGTATTTCGAATCAAACCCATAGGCAGCCAGATTCATTTTTTCGCCAGCACCAATACCAAGGATGAACCGGCCACCTGATTGATGATCTAACGAGACCGCGTTTTGCGCTAAGGAGGCTGGGTGTAAACGGATCGCATCGGTCACGGCGACTCCAAAAGACATCTCTGAGGTTAGTTCTGTGAAAGCACCTAGCATTGTCCACGGTGAAAGAAAAGTATCAATACCAAAATTTGTCATTCCGCGTAAATGATCGGGTACCCAGCAAATGCTCCAG
>SMYQ01000162.1 GCA_007050885.1 Candidatus Bathyarchaeota archaeon | reverse complement strand
CTACAGGCATATCTGCATCAATATGGACGGAAATACCGCGTTCCATGATGCGTCCCTGCACGAGCTCTACGGCATCCCGCGCCAATTCTTCAAATGAGATCGCTTCAGATTCATTCTTCAATCGTCCAATACGGGATAGTTCAAGCAATTCGTTTAGTAATTGCTGCATTTTATCTGTGGCATCTGTAATCCGCTGTATATCAGATTTCAAACGTCCATGGTTCCCTGCAAATGCATCTTCTTCAAGATAGCCCAGAAAACCGCGGATGGTGAAAAGAGGTGATTTCAGATCATGTGAAACCGTATAAGTAAACCGCTCAAGCTCAGCGTTTTTTGACTCCAATTCAGAAATTAGATCCTTCCGAATAGTGAGTTCAGCCTGCAAATCAGAGAACAGACGTGCATTTTCAAGTGCAATTGAAACCTGATCGGCAAAGGTCAGGGCAAGCTCCGCATCGTGTCTGGTGAACTTCCCGCGCACACGACTATCGAGTGAAATAAACCCTATCAGCTTTTCGCGGACACGCATGGGAATTGTCAGCCATCCACGAATATAGTTTTTAGGCGGTTTTCGGAAATCGGAATACTGCTCCTGTATATCGTCAAGCAATATGTAAGGTACGTTATCTTTCCAAAAGGCATAATCCGGTTCCCCATCATTTATCACATACTGACCAGGCAATTCCGCTCCTGGCGGCAGGCCGTTCGACCCCACCATAAAGGCCTTATCATCCTGATATAGCCATACAGATGCACTGTCATATTGAACAACACGTTGGATCTGTTCAAGAATACGCTGCACAATTTCTGTGCTCTCCAGCGATGAAGCAATGATGGCCGTGCTTTCACGCAAGGTTTCGGCTTCCCTGTTTTTGGCTTCCAGCTCAGTGATGAATTGTTCCCGTTCCATCTCAACCCATTTGCGCTGGGTGACATCACGCACGATCATCATTGCGGTATCTGACGCACTCGCGATCACACGCGCCTCCATTGTCCGAATCTCGCCATACCTGTCATCTACAAACTCAAAAATGTTCGTTTGATCGGATGCTATCGCATCTTTGATGGCAGACAACGTTTGCATTGTCACGTTCTCAGGGAAGACTTCACGAATCTGTCTGCCAATAACCTGCTCCGCCGACATGGACTCTTTCATACCTTTCGGCGGGATCATATTGGTAATCAAACCATCCTGTGCAATTTCCAGAATCATATCGGGGATTGTTTCGAGCAGGGCACGCATACGAGCTTCGCTGTCTTTGAGCGCATCCGTGGTTTGTCGCAGCAGGCTCATATCATAGAACATTGAAAGAATTCTCTTCTCACTCCCAATATGGATAATTTCGTAAAAACTGATAACCCGTTTTAGATTACCACCCTCATCCTTGAACGAGTCATCAGGGTTGTAATAAGAGCCCCTGTCCAACAGAGCGTTGATAAACTCTTCCCTTTCTTCGGGTGTTGGCCATAACTTTAACTCATCCGACGTTTTTCCCAATGCATCTTCATTCAACCCCATTAGATCCCAATAGGCATAATTTGCCTCTAAAAGACGTCCTTCTTTTAGGGTTGTAATACAGATAGCGATCGGGCTTGAGTGAAACACTTTACGGAACTTCTCTTCGCTTTCAAGTAAAGCAGTCTGAATCAAACGTCTTTCCCTCAATTCAACCTGTACATCCTCATACAAATGGGCATTCTGAATCGCCAGCGACGCAAGGGTAGCAAACCTCTCAAGCAGCGAAACCTGATCCGACACAAATTTCCTTTCATCCCTCACACATATTAATGCCAGGATGCCAATAACATCGTCGCCAGACATTAGCGGTAAACCGATAATACCCTTAAGGTCGCTGGATACATCCCTGTCGCGGTGCTCCCAAGTGGAATAGTCATTTACAATTTGTGTTTTTTTCGATGCCCACACCCTGCCAGTAAGACCTTCGTTTTTATATGTGAGGTGACCTATATAAGGAGTTGGTATGCCTATTGCAAGTTCAAGCTGTAATGCGGAGCCGTCAGGCGTAACAAGCTCGATCAATCCGTTGTGTACATCAACCAACTCACAGGCGTGCGCCAAAATGGTTTCGAGCAAGGGACGAAGCTCAAGACGATTGATAATGCCCAGGGTTGTTTCATGAAGCGCGGACAAATAGGTTGCCTGTTGTCTCAGGAGATTTGTGTTTATTTTTTGTTCCCTGATCTCGATCTGTCCCCGATCGAAAGATCTACGCAGCACTCGAATCATATAGTAGACGACTATTGTCGAGAGAAAATAATTGAGCGTCATGTCGCGCGCCAAAACATAGACGTTTTTTGACGTGCCTGTGGGATGCATACCATGTGCATCAAGGTACGCAAAGCCCCAGATCGCCGCAATGCTGATTAGAAATAAAATCAACGTCTCGAATTCACCAAGCAAAAGCCCTGATATTAGAATTAGTGTCACATACGCCGTCAAAGTGACATCCTGCAACCCATCCCCCTCCCAAGCCAGATAAGTCGCGCCCAACCACGCAAAGAGGATCAAAACCCCGCTAATAACTCGAACATATCCAAATTGAAGAACGAACCTGCTTGCAACAAAAGCGAGTATTACAGTTCCGATAAACACATTGGTGGTATCAATTAAATCTTCCCCGCTTAAAACCCTGACGCTCACAAACAATAAAAGGATCGGTATCCCCCACAAAGTGATCGCATTTAATAAAAATGCTGCGCTGGCATTTTTATCATCGCCCATCATGGGCGGGGAAAGCAAAACTTCAAACCACTTGCGTAACATAGGACATCATCCAAATGGATTATATATCAGGTCATTATCCACCGAATACACAATGTCGTTAAATGGGATAGGTAATATTTTTACAGCCATCCCTAACCATTATGGAACACAAGTGACTTTGAAAACCGTGCCTTCAGACCGGTCGTTTGGTATCAACACATGCAGGTTCACCCAATAATCATTTGCACTCCACACCGTGAGTATGGTCTGTACTTCCTTTGTACCTTCTGATTCAAACAACAACGTTTTTTCTTCGGATACATCACCCGCGCTTGTCTCCCATCTCCAGGTGGCGATCGTGGGACCGTTGGCCGTGACCTGTGCCTTAACATCGACCGTTTGTGGGAATGCGGCACAACCCACATTCATCAATACCGGGTCAACCTGGACCTGGATATTGGTCACGCCAATTTCGGGTGCACTCACTACCGGGAGCGCTGCCACATTTCCCGCGATCACGATGAAATCCGCCGCGAGCCAGCAATTGTTGGATGGGTCGCTCGGGTTCCGGACGTACCACCAGGTCTCGTCAATACTCTTTCCAATAACCTCCGCCTGCCTGCCCACGATCAAAGCGCCGACGATCGAGTAGGAAACGTCCGGCCCGAAGCGGCAATTGACCGGCTGGTCTTTGGGCGATGCCAGAATTATTCTCGATGTTGCAGTGGGTACTACTGTGGGGGTATCGCGTGCCAGCAGGGTTTCGATCGGAACAAAGGTCGGCGTGGAAAAACTTGCTGTTGATGTAGAAGCAGGTATCGGCGTGGAAAGAGGCGTGGCTGTCGGCTCCTGCACAGACAAATTGCAGGATGTCAAAATCAATACAACAATAAAAATACCATATCTTCGTCCCATCCTTCCTCCTCAAGATTTATCATACTCAGGCAGTTGGTTATTCGCAATAGTTCCGTTGGGGCAAACATCAAATCTGACAAATATGATAAAATAAATAGAACATTTATTCTACCTTACCAATTAAGGAGGCTGTGATGAGTAAAAGGACGATGGTCTTCGTTGGAACAAGCAAGGGTGGCTTTATCTTTAGCAGTGACGAAAACCGCAAAAAATGGCATATGAGCGATATTCAATTTAAGAGTTGGAACGTAATGCATATGAACCTGGACCCGCGTGACAATCGTTTGCATACGGCAGTCAGTCACAATGTCTACGGTCCGACCACCCATTATTCGGATGATTTCGGCAAGACATGGATCCAGGCAAAGCAGGTTCCGTCAATCACTCGTCCTTCGGCGTCGGGCAGACCTGCAAGTACAGTGGACGAGGCAATCCGTTCAGAGGGAGGTGAGAGTATAGAAGGTGTCCCTGAGAAGATGGTCAAAGTTTGGAACATCACACCCGGGCGTAAGGACGAGCCAAATGTCTTATATGCTGGTGCCCAGCCTGCTACATTATTCATTTCCAGAGATCGCGGTGAGACCTGGGAAATGAATGAGCACCTTTACGACCATCCACAACGTGGACAGTGGAATCCCGGCAATGGAGGTCTATGTCTTCATACAATCTTATTGGACCCAACCGACTTAAATCGTATGTATATTGCTGTTTCTACAGCAGGTTGCTACCGAACAGATGACGGTGGGTTAACCTGGGCTCCCCACAACAAGAATGTCCGTGCAGACTTCATGCCCAACAAGTTTCCTGAATTCGGACAATGTGTACATAAGATGGCAATGCATCCAACGAACCCAAATGTAATCTATCAACAGAACCATTGCGGCGTGTATCGCAGCGACAATATGGGTGACGATTGGATCGATATTGGCGATGAAAAACTCCCTTCAAGGTTTGGCTTCCCCATCGCAGTCCACCCCACCGACCCTCGAACGATCTATGTTGTACTTGAAGAAAGCGATGCCTATCGCATGAGCGTGGATGGCCGTTTTGCAGTGTGGCGTAGTCGGGATGCAGGAGAGACCTGGCAGAGGTTAACAAACGGTTTACCCGAACGTGCTCATGTGGATGTACTACGTGAGGCGATGGCAACGGACTCGTTCGCTGATGCCGGAATTTATATCGGGACGAATACTGGTCAGCTGCTTTACTCGCGCGACTCAGGAGATCACTGGGAACTGCTGGCGGACTTCCTGCCGCCAATCCAATCGGTGGAAGCCGCAGTTATCGAATGAACCCGTAGGGGCGAAGCAGTGCTTCGCCCCTACTATCTTTTTTCGATCTCGGGGATATTATATATAGAGAATTCTCATTGGAAAATCCGTGCATGGAAGATCGAATCGCAATATCCCGCTTGAAGCAAGGTCAACTGTCCGCTGTGGAACCGTTGGTTAAACGGTATCAGGTTCAGGCTGTGCATGCAGCGTATGCCATCCTTCAGGATAAGGCAACGGCGGAAGATGTCACCCAGACCGCGTTCGTGAAAGTCGTGGAAAGGATCCATCAATTCGATGAGAGTCGACCGTTTGCACCGTGGTTCTTTCGAATCGTGGTCAATGATGCGGTCAAGACTGCCAAAAGGAAGAAACGCAACGTTTCGCTCGATGAGCAGCCGGACGAAATGACAACGCATCTGGCCGCGCTGTTGGCTGATCCTGCCCCCCAGCCCGAACAATGGCTGGAAGAGAAACAGGTTCGCGAGCATATTTTGAAAGCCATCCGAAGCCTGCCCCCCGAACAACGTGCTGTGATCGTGATGCGTTACTTTCTCGAGATGAGCGAAGCGGATATGGTCTCAGAAATGGACCGCCCATTGAGCACAATCAAATGGTGGTTGAGGGATGCCCGCAAACGCTTACGAAACCTGATCGGCCCATACCATGCTGAAGATGAAAGTTAGGAGTTAGACATGGATAGCAGGAACATCAAATCCATTTTGCAGGATGCTCTGGAAGAGGAAGTTCCATCTTCTCAGATCGATCTTCTACCGGCAGTCAAATCACGCCTCCTTGCGGGAAAACAGTTTTCACATCAACAAGGAGAAAAAATGTATCAAACACGAAATAAACGGCTGGCATATTCAGTCATTGCCTTCATCGTTGTACTTACAGTTGTCCTGATCACACCGCAGGGACGTGCCTTTGCGCAGAACTTTATACAATTCTTCAGGCGCACTGAAAGTACAACTTTTGATCTTGAACCATCGCAGATTGCACCCATGGAAACAGTACAGGCAGACGCAACAGCAGTCCCGCCATCGCCCTTGATCAGTGTTGCTGAGGCGGAAACACAGGTTGGTTTTAATGTACTTGAACTCCCCTCTGTACCAACCGGTTTCAATTATCTTGAGGCAAGATTGTATGGAAGTTCGGTCAGTATCGAATATGAAGCCCAGGGTAAAGGAGGTAATCTCATTATCATTCAATCTCTTGACGGTTATTGGCAGTCCGATTTGGATTGGGACAAAGTTCCTACAGATTCGATCATCCCTGTAAAGGTTGGTGAATTGGATGGTGAGTTTGTACAAGGAGCATTCGTTGTCTATCCAAACGACACTTCTGCAACATGGAATCCCGAAGCGCCAATTCTGCGTCTGCGGTGGGTTGAAGATGGGGTCTGGTTTGAGATGAGCAAATTTGGGAATGTGGAATCGATCGAATATCTGGGTCAAGCGGAAATGATCGAACTGGCAGAAAGTTTACGATAAAACTTGTTTTAGAAAAAAGATGGAGACGGAGACTTTGTCTCCATCTTTTTTATTCTTTCAAATGTATAAAAGCGTGGCATCAAAGTTTCCGTGACCTGTTTTATTCATTCGGGCAAATTCATGTAATAACTAAAGCAGGAGAATTACTACCAAATTTCTCATAATTAGGTACAATAACGCATCAACCCCAACTCATTTCTTTCAGGAGATGCTCATGTCCAAAAACCGCTTGTTGTTCCCGGCTTTATTGACCGTCCTCGTCATGCTCCTATCCACTGTTTCTCCCGTCTTTGCAGCCAATCCCCCTAATCCTGGTGATGTTGTCATCAACGAATATGTTGCCAATGCAACAACCGAATGGGTCGAACTGTACAACACCACCGGCTCTGATTTGGATATTTCTGGATTTTACATTGACGATATAGCTAGCGGCGGCGGAGCGCCGAAAGTCATTCCAGCCAGCACAATTATTTCTGCAGGCGGCTACTATGTGATGACCTTCAGCAGTTTCCTGAATAATGGCGGTGACGATGTACGGTTCATTGACCCGACGCAGACAGTTGTCCATGATAGCACCAGCTATACATCTTCAACTGCGGACTACTCCTGGTATCGCTCTCCGGATGGAGGCTCATGGAGTCCGAGTGAAAGCAGTTCACCTACACAGGGATCAGCCAACCCCGGTGGTGGGCCGTCCATCAATCCCGGTGATGTGGTCATTAACGAATATGTTGCGAACAGCGCCACTGAATGGGTCGAACTGTACAACACGACCGGCAGCGCACTCGACATTTCTGGTTACTACATTGATGATATTGCCGGTGGAGGCGGGGCACCGCAGGCGATACCAGCCAGCACAACCATTCCCGCAGGTGGGTTTTACACGCTGGATTTAAGCAACTATCT
>SMYQ01000172.1 GCA_007050885.1 Candidatus Bathyarchaeota archaeon | reverse complement strand
AAGATGTGTCCTTCATGGTGACTAATGATGACTTTAGTTCCTTCAAACCTACTAGAAAAAATCGAGCAAAGTAAAGCTATCATCGCAGAGGCACTCGAAAACTATCCTAAGACTGCAGTGGCATGCAGCTTCGGTAAAGACAGTATGGTCGTTCTTGCCCTAGCACGAGAGGTGAAACCAGACATTCCAGTATTTTCCGTTTTGACGCCAATGAAACCTCCTGAAACATTTGAATTTAAAGACCGTCTAGTGAAAGACTGGAATCTCAATCTCACTGTCTATATGGCAGAGGAAGCACCAATTGAAGGGCTTTGGAAAACTGATCCGGATCACTGCTGTGATATTTTCAAAGTCCAACCCACTCTAAGGGCTCTTGAAGGATTAGATGCTTGGATTACAGGGCTTCGCAGAACGGAGGGGAGAACCCGTACTGACTATGAGCCCTTTGAACCCTGTAAAGGAACGATGAAGGTAAATCCGATACTCGATTGGACAGAGGTCGATATCTGGCGGTACATAGCGATTTTTAATGTCCCTGTGAACCCTGCCTATCGGAAAGGCTATCGAAGTCTGGGTTGCGCCCCATGTACAGTACTTGTCAGCGATGATGAAACCGAACGAGCAGGTCGATGGCTTGGAACTAGTAAGTGTGGTGGCGAATGTGGTATTCACACCATGCACAAGAAAGGAAATGGCGGGAAGATAGAGCCCAGGAGTGAAATATGGGGCACCACAGGATAATTTGTCCTCAATGTAGAAGGGAATTTTCAGGATACGCTCTTTCTTGTGAATGTTCATCCCTACTTAAGACAGAATATACAAATTCATTAGAACTCCGATCATTACCAGGTTTGTGGAAGTTTCTTGACTGGTTACCATGCCAAAACCCTTTGGACACGAAAGTGGGTTCAGTTACCTTTCGGAGTATTGGACTTGGGAAGGAACTCGGGCTTGCCAACCTTTTCATTTCGTTTTCAGGTTATTGGCCTGAGAGGGGGGCGTTTAACCTAACAGGCTCTTTCAAGGATCTAGAGGCTAGTCCAACGGTTGCCCGAGCACAAGAAGCTGGTATAGAGGCGCTCACAATTGCATCAGCAGGAAATACGGCTCGTGCATTTGCTCATGTGGCAAATAACACGGGATTTGAAGTCTATTTAATCGTGCCCAAATCTTATTTGCATATGCTCTGGACACCAGAAATACCAAGTGAGCACATCCACTTGTTAACAGTTGATGGCGACTATTGTGAAACCATCGAAATGGCTGCGGAGTTTTGTCAACTTAACGGAATCACTCCCGAAGGAGGTGCGAAGAACGTTGCACGTCGGGATGGTATGGGGACAGTGATGCTTGAAGCTGCCTATACGATGAAACGTTTACCTGATCATTACTTCCAAGCAATCGGGTCTGGAACAGGAGCAATTTCCTGTTGGGAAATGGCAAATCGTTTACGAAGTCATAACTGGAAAGGGAATCCTGTTCTTCATCTTTCACAAAACTTTCCCTTTATTCCTATTTATCGTGCCTGGGAGGCAGGCCGCCGTCAAATACTTCCTGACGATTTACAAAACGCCAGAGAATGTATCGAAGGGATCCATGCTGTTGTTTTATCCAACCGCAATCCACCCTATTCTCCAACTGGTGGACTATATGATGCACTCTCTACAACCAAGGGGAAAGTGTATTCCGTAACCAACTCCGATGCACGAAAAGCAGGACGGCTATTTGAAGCATTAGAGGGAATTGACATATTACCAGCAGCGGAGGTAGCAATCGCATCACTCTTACAAGCAGTAGAGAGCGAATATGTTAACTCAACTGACCATATTCTTCT
>SMYQ01000236.1 GCA_007050885.1 Candidatus Bathyarchaeota archaeon | reverse complement strand
ACGCCAACGCCATCTTTGGTGCACTGCAAACCTATGATTCCATATCCACTGAATTACATGATGCTGAATACGAGATTGTGACAATCTCGGGATCAAAAAGGGGCGGATTCACTGCTGATAAGCAACTCCATGACCAATTACTTGAGGTTTTACAGCAGTTTCCTGCAGACAACGCTATTCTTGTGACGGATGGATTTAGTGATGAAGAGGTGATTCCTATTATCCAATCACAAGTTCCCCTTATGTCAGTGAAACGAATCGTAGTGCGTCATAGCGAAACAATTGAGGAAAGTTGGGCTTTATTTTCCCGCTATCTCCGACGAGTCTTAGAAGACCCATATTATTCTCGTTGGGTCCTTGGGGTCCCGGGGCTCCTCCTACTCGTGATGGGAGTGATGTGGCAATACATCGAATTTGTCAATCCTGGATTTATCCTCGCAGTAATTATTGGAGTCCTTCTGATGATGAAAGGCTTCGCGGTCGATAAAGTCATCTCTGAGTTTATCTACCCCAGCCCACTAAATCTTATTCGACTATTCACAACTGCAGTATCCTTCATTATAGGTGGATTAGCAATTTCACAGACTCTAGAGATCCTCTTCGAAGACGTAGGTCCAATTGACGTCTGGTTACCCAATCTCGCGCTTGTCCTTGGGATATCCCTCAAATTCTCGGTCGATCTTCTAGTGATCTCCTCAAGTATTTTCATTGGAGGATTAGGTGTCTATTTCTATTTTGTGCGAGATTCCAGAATGCTTTGGAGTGTAGTCGGGTTAGTCGTATCCGTCCTTATGCGAATTATCGCGCTACATGTCTCTGAAATCTTATTGCTTCCCCAATCCCCTGTTCCAAGTATATATTGGATCGAATTGTCAGCCATCATTGGATTAAGTATTGCGACAACCATTATTGTTATTTTCGTCACGTTACGCCAAGGACGACGCTTCGATGAATACTTCATAAATATGGAGGTTTAACATGAAAAAAGCTCGCATTGGCATCATTGGAGGTACAGGCATCATTACCTTTATCACTGACGGGGTGCCTACACGTATTGGAACCCCTTATGGTCCATCGCCCATTATCACTATAGGTGATTTTGGGGGAAAAGAAGTCGCGTACCTTCCTCGACATGGTGAAAAACACACCGTTCCCCCCCATAACATCAATTATCAAGCAAATATCTGGGCGCTTCACAATCTCGGAGTAGAACGAATCATCGGCACTAATGCAGTTGGTGCAATCAACATCAAATATCAGGTCGGAGATCTTGTGATCCCGAATGATTTCGTTGACTTCACCAAATCGCGTATTTCAACTTTTTTCAATGAAGCCCCAGTAACGCATATCGATGTCTCGACACCTTATTGTCCTGAGTTAAGCGGTATCTTACGTGAAGCAAGTCAAAAACATCACGAAATCTTCTGGGATCAGGCGGTTTATCTTTGTACAGACGGTCCTCGCTATGAAACCCCTGCTGAAATTCGAATGTTTCGACAGTTGGGATGCGATGTAGCAGGTATGACCGCAATTCCAGAGTTAGTTTTAGCAAGAGAATTAGAAATGTGTTATTCTTCCCTTTGTTTCGTGACTAATATGGCTGCAGGATTACAAGAAAAGTTAACAGCTGAGCTCATAGCCGAAGGATCTCGACAGCAAACCCAGCGTTTGAGTAACGTGTTAGAAGAAGCGGTTCGTCGGGTGTCCTGGAAGAAACAATGCTCCTGTGCACGTACTCTGGAAGGAACACGGGTTTGAACCGGTATCTTTCAATCCTTTTCCGAAAACTAGCATACAACCCTTTAACTTACCGTCTGTATGAGAAAGTATTGTGGAGCCAAA
>SMYQ01000245.1 GCA_007050885.1 Candidatus Bathyarchaeota archaeon | reverse complement strand
ATAGATGATCAAGTTCCCAACTTCTGCATCACACCCCGAGAGATAATGTGCGGTCTTGCCAAAGTAAACAAGATGTTGAATCTGCCTCACACCATTCACCTCCACACAAACAATCTCGGACTTCCTGGAAACTACGCCACCACATTAGACACCATGAGATGTCTTGAAAGCGTAGCCACCGGAGACAAACCTGTGGCTCACATAACACACCTGCAATTTAGTAGTTTCGCTGGAGATGATTGGCGCACCATGCGTTCTGGCGCAGAAGAAGTTGCCAAATACATAGACAATCACAATCACATAACCTTTGATATGGGTCAAATTATTTTTACAGACACCACCACTATGACCGCTGACGGTCCTTTCGAATATACGCTTTACGAGTTAAGCGGCCATAAATGGGTTAATAGTGACGTGGAAACCGAAACCAGCGGTGGAATCATACCCTTCCACTACAAACGAAACAACGTTGTTAACGCTACTCAATGGTCCATCGCCTTAGAACTTGCCCTCTTAGTTAATGATCCTTGGAAATGGTGCATGACCACCGATCACCCAAATGGTGGACCATTCACTGCCTACCCAAAAATAATTGCTTGGCTTACAAGCAAGAAAGCACGTGCAGCTACGCTGAAAAAGTGCCATAAGAAAGCCCAAAAGAGAAGCCTGCTTCCGTCTGTGGAACGTGAACTAAGCCTTTACGACCTAGCCATAGTCACTCGAGCAGGTCAAGCTAAGACCCTGGGTCTCAAAAACAAGGGTCAACTAGGAATAGGGGCTGATGCTGATGTGGCAATATTCAGCTTGAATCCCGAAAAAATTGACATTGCAAGAAAATACAAGACCGTGCGGAGAGCTTTCGGTGATGCGGCTTATACCATTAAAGACGGAAAAATCGTTGTCAAAGACGGCGAAATACTTCAACAAGTTGATGGCAGAACAATCTGGTTGGATGTACAAACCGCGGAGCAAGTTACGGTGGATGAGGAGATGAAAAGAAGGTTCAAGGAGTACTGGACAGTTGAGTATGAAAACTATCCAGTTACCGATCATTACATCAAAGTTTCGGACCCCATTACAATAAAGGCGGAAGTTTAGAATGATAATATTAACCCCTCTCAGGCAATTTCAGTTTCCAGTTATAGCTGAGTGCATAAACCCAGATGTTTTCCAAGGCAAGTCTACGAACGAAATTGCTGCTCTTGAGGTCTGGGAAGGAAATAGGAAGAAAAAACTGGGCGACCTATTCAAAATCCAAGAGGACCCAGTAGAAACGCCAAACATAATCCTCAATGGCGAATCCAGCCAGGTTCGGAGAGTAGGTATGGGAATGAAGAATGGGGAAATCGAGATTTACGGTAATGTTGGAATGCATGTGGGCGAGAAAATGGAAGGGGGTAAAATAACAGTGCGAGGTGATGCTGCTGGCTGGGCAGGATCAGACATGAAAGGGGGTCTAATTGAGGTTTTAGGCAACGCAGCTGATTATCTAGCTTCACCATACCGAGGAAGCAGCGGAGGTATGAGCAAAGGCAAGATAATTGTACATGGCAATGCCGGTAGTGATGTGGCAGTCTTCATGAAGGGGGGCTTAATTAAGATTCATGGTAGTACTGGACCCTTTTTGGGTTTTCGCATGCGCGGCGGCACGATTCACGTTGAGAAAAACGTTGGGAGGCGAGTAGCAGCCTGCATGACAGGCGGAAAAATTGTTATTTCCGGAATCCTTGAAGATATTCCGCCTACTTTCACGATCGATGCTATTAAGCCAAAAGTAAAGATTGAAGAAGGCGACAAGGCTAACGGTCCATTCTATGTGTTCCTAGGTGATCGTGCAGAAGAGGG
>SMYQ01000272.1 GCA_007050885.1 Candidatus Bathyarchaeota archaeon | reverse complement strand
TAGTATATCGAAATGCTTTACCCATTGTGCTTGGGGGTTCATCACTCATTGTTCTCACCAAAATCGGTTATCAATACAGCTCAACAAGGGTTCGATAATAATTATCCCATTCTTAAGGTTTCGGAAGATTATCCGGTTTTAGGAATTTTAACTGATGATAAGGCTTATTAAGAAAGGTCATCGTTGAAAAGCGACTAATAACAAAACTGAATGATGCTTTGGTGTTGAGAATGAGCGAGGTCTTAAACGGTGTACAAAAAGCTGAAGCTGAAGCGGCGAAAATAATCGAAAAAGCTCAAAGTAAAGCTGAGGAAATCAAACGAGACGCTGAGCGTAAGATTCGGGAAACCGAACCAAATGTTCGGAGCCAGCTCACCGAAGAAATTACCGCCCTTCAGCAGGGAATCGAGAAGAAAGCCCAGACTCAGGCGAAGACGATACTCGCCAAGGCGGACAATGAAGCTGCTGCAATTGAAGAGCAAGCAAAGAAGCATATTAAGAAAACGGTCGACTTTATTGTTTCTGCAATCTATTCGTTTGGGGGTGCAGCAAAATGAGTGCGTTTTCTCCTGCAGATCAAATTGAAAAGGCAATCATTGATGAAGCCAAAGCGCAAGCTAAAAAGATTGTTGAGGACGCTGAAGTCGCCGCCCGGCAACTCACTGAAGAAGCCTTGGAGAACGCTCAATCAAATCTAGCTGGTTGGGCTGCCCGTCGAAAACAAATGGCTCAAGGAACTGGTGACCGGATCCTCGGGAAGGCTCGAAACGATGCCCATATGCGGGTCATGAATGCAAAAGCGGCTATGATCAATGAAGCTTTCCAACAGGCTCGGAAGCAGTTTGAGAAAGAAAGGGAGTCAGCTCAATACAAAACTTTTCTCAAGAATCTCATCACCAACGCAGGAATCCAAATAGGTGGTGGGGATATAGTCGTCCTTGTCCGCAAGGAGGATCAACCCATTATTTTAAAAATCACCGGTCTCGGAACAGCAATCTCAAAGCAAGCTGGGCAAACTACCAAGGTTTCTGTTGGAAAACAGGCCATTGATGCGATTGGCGGTGTCATGGTTCAAAACAAGGAGGGCAACATAACCGTCGATTACCGAGTTGAAACGCTCCTAACCCAAGTTGACGTCAAATACCGCAACGCCATTGCCAAAATCCTCTTCCCAATCGAAGTGAAAACTGAAAAGCCCCGTGAATAAGTTCACCCCGGAGCTGAAGCTTAAAACTTTATGACGCACAACGTTAAATAAATGAGACGTGCTGAATGCCATATTGAAAAACGCTTGCGTTAGATCTGCGATATATGGACGGACGTGTCCTTGACGACAGAAAAGCTTCTTCCTCACACCCAAGATGCTGCTACAGTCATGAAACAACTCGAGGTAACAGAAGAAGGGCTAAGCCAGAAAGAAGCACAAAAGCGATTGACTGAATATGGTCCCAACACCCTTGAAGAGATCAAAGGGCCTGGCCCCTTATCCATGTTTCTCTCACAATTCAAAGAAACCCTTGTTATTATTCTCATTTTCGCAGCAGTCATCTCATTGGTTGTCAATGTATACGCGAATCTCACCATCCCAGGCCACAACGAACCACCCATAGACGCCATCGTCATCATGATCATTGTGGTAATCAACGCTATCTTGGGCTTCACCCAAGAATATCGTGCTGAGAAATCCATTGAAGCCCTACAGAAGATGGCAGCACCACAAGCCCATGTTCTGCGTGATGGGGAACCGATCAATATACCCGCTACAGAAGTGGTCCCAGGCGATATACTACGTTTGGAGATGGGGGATCGACTTCCTGCTGATGCACGTCTTATCGAATCACATAACATTTACACTGATGAAGCTTCGCTCACCGGTGAATCAATGCCAACTAAGAAGGTGGCCAACAAAATCTTCGATCGGAACATACCCTTAGCCGATCAAGCCAACATGGTCCGTGCCAGCACTGCAATAACATCGGGTCGGGGGCTAGCGGTGGTAACTAATACCGGCATGAATACGGAAATTGGCCGTATTGCCGGGTTCATTTCAGAAGTCGGGGAAAAAGAAACCCCGCAACAGAAACGAATGCGGCGATTGGGGAGACAACTGGGCATTGCCATTCTCATCATCTGTATGGTTGTACTCACCGTCCAAGTTGTAGTAGCTTGGCTGATGGCGAATCTAGACTTTTCAACCTTTCTTGACTTGTTCGTGATTGCCGTCGCTTTGGCAGTAGCCGCGATTCCTGAAGGATTACCGGCTGTTGTTACGATTACGCTAGCCTTGGGGGTCCAACGGATGGTGAAACGGAACGCTATAATTCGCCGACTCCCCGCAGTGGAAACTTTAGGCTCTGCTGATATTATTTGTTCAGATAAAACCGGAACCCTCACAAAGGATGAAATGACTGTCCGAGAGCTGTTCGTACCAGGCTATTCGGTGTCTGTCACTGGAGCCGGTTATTCACCCAAAGGTGAATTCTTTTTTGAGAACGAAAAGATTGAGCCTCTGAAAAATGAACAACTCGCTTTGCTGCTTAGAATCGGTTCTCTGTGTAGCAATGCAATTGTTCGCCAGCATAACGATGGATGGGAAATCATTGGAGATCCAACGGAGGGTGCCCTTGTGGTCGCGGCACAAAAAGCAGGATACTCCGATCAGCTCTATGACGACTATCCTCGTATCGCCGAGCTTCCCTTCGATCCAGAACGTAAACGGATGTCAACCTTGAACGACACCCCAGAAAATGAAACCATCGCTTATGTGAAAGGAGCACCAGAGGTCGTGCTTAACCAGAGCACACATATTTTCACAGGAAATGGCATTCAGCCACTCTCCAAAGAGCAACGAGCAGAGATTCTAAGTAATAATGATAAAATGGCAAACAAGGCCTTACGGGTTCTTGCGATGGCTTACCGTGTGTGCCCCGAAGACCTCAGCGACATTTCTCCCGAAGGAGTAGAGTTTGATCTAATCTTTGTTGGGTTGGCGGGAATGATGGATCCACCCCGGCCAGAAGTCTTTGATTCCATAAAAATTGCTAAGGGTGCAGGAATTAAATCAGTCATGATTACGGGAGATAATCAATATACTGCGGTAGCGATTGCCAATGAACTCGGGATGTTTGAGGAAGACGATGCTGTCTTAACAGGCAATGCCCTAGATGCCCTTTCTGATGAAGACCTTACTGATGCTGCTCCACAAGTCCGGGTTTATGCCCGAGTTTCACCAGAACATAAGCTGCGGATTGTTCAAGCACTGAAATCCCGAGGGCACATCACCGCCATGACGGGAGATGGAGTCAACGATGCTCCCGCCCTCAAATATGCAGATATCGGCATCGCCATGGGGGTCACTGGTACAGATGTGGCAAAAGAAGCCTCCGACATGATTCTAACGGATGACAATTATGCATCCATCGTCAATGCCATTGAGGAAGGGCGTGGAATTGGCGATAATACTCGCAAATTCGTCTCCTATCTACTCTCTTGTAACGCAGGAGAAATTCTTGTAATATTTCTTGCAAGCATTACCCTTTCCGTCTTCTTCCAATGGCCTCTTCCCTTGTTGGCTATTCAAATTCTGTTTATTAACCTCGTCACAGACGGACTACCAGCCCTCGCTCTTGGGATGGACCCAATGGAACCCGATGTAATGAAACGGGGACCCCGCAATCCTGAAGAAGGGGTCATCACCAGACAGGTCTGGACCCTCATATGGATAGTGGGGATAACGATAGCTTTTGCAACACTTTGGATCTACACCGTTTCAATGCTGAATCTTACAAATCCTTCAGGACTCGGGCTGTCTCCTGATGAAGCGGTTCTTCGTTCAGGCACACTAGCATTAACAGTGCTTGTCATGACCCAAATGGTCCATGCACTGAATTCACGTTCAGGGCATCTTTCGCTCTTCCAAGTCGGATTCATGAAAAATCGATATCTTCTCGTAGCAATTGGAATATCGATTGTCCTTCACTTGCTTATTGTGTATTTCCCGCCTCTACAAGTAGTCTTCCGCACGGTCCCCTTAACGCTCCAGGACTGGGCACTGGTTGTTTTACTGTCTGCATCAGTATTCTTAGTTGTCGAGGTCTTCAAATTATTCATTCGCCATCGAGCCCAGCAACCAGGCGGTTCACCAGAGACCATAAAACCCAAATTACCTGCCAAGTAAGGGAAACAGTTAAGGCAAAATATGATAAAACAGACTCCTCCGCATATAGTATTTCTTATACGTGGTTTGAAGCATGACACAACCTCGGTCTGATCGCGGTCGATGGATTCTGGGCATGGTTCTCATAACAATCGCTTCGATTGTGTTTGCAGTTGGCTGGACCTCTCCCTTCTGGCCAGCAGGATATCCGATTCTTGGTTCAGATTTTTTCAAGACCAGCTTCTTTTTTATTGCTTCAGCAATTTTCATTGTCCTCTTTTTTGTTGGTTTATATGTTCTTGCCAACACCACACCCCCACTACTCGAGCCAGTGCATAGCCCACAAGCTAATTGAGCCTCAAACAACCATCAGTTCTTTCGAATATTCCCATATTTGCCATCTAAGTAAGTTATAATAGGATAATCTATAGCATTTGGCAATATTATCCAGGCTTGGAAAAAAGGATTAAAAAAGCAGCCTGGATGACTTGCCTAAAGCGAGGTCAAAGGAATGGCAAATGCACGAAGGAAAACAAGAGGGCAAACTCCAGCCATGGAAACGTATCGATTGAGTAAAATCTTCCCTCCAGGTATTTTGGCTGTGAATCGACTTACCCTCAAGATTCCACAAGGAGTCGTTCACGCACTAGTTGGTCCCAATGGAGCAGGGAAAACCACAACACTCCGGTTAATTGCTGGACTTAGTCGCCCGAATCGGGGCAGCATCTTTATCATGGGATACGACTTGCTTCGTGAATCTTGGAATGCTAAAACTAATCTTGGTTTTCTTCCAGATACTCCAGCAGCATATGATACACTTACTGTCGATGAATTTCTGATATTCATTGGAAGTCTCTTCAGTGTTCCGGAAGATGACTTCCATCGGCGTCGGTTAGAATATATTGAGCGGTTCGAAATCAGCGGTTTTCTAAACAAATATCTTGGTGAACTGTCACGTGGAATGCTCCAAAGAGCTCTGCTGACCGCGTTGTTGATTCGAAACCCTAAGGTTCTACTCATGGATGAGCCACTATATGGACTTGATCCTGAAGGTGGTTACGTTCTGAAACGCATAATCCGTGAACTCGCTGAGAATGGAAACACTGTCATTCTATCAACCCATAATCTTAATGTAGCTGAAGAAGTCAGCGATGAATTCACCATTCTCTCCGAAGGAGTGAAGGTTGCTTCGGGATCAGTTGAAGAGCTTCGACGTGAAGTCGGCGGGGGTGCCGCTTTAGAGAATTATTATATTAGAACCCTGAAGGGGCGAGAACGACTCTGAAAACAGTTGATTCAGCAACAGTGACACGATGGGAATTTCGGCGGATGGGGAATTACATACGTAAATCAATTCGCCAACCCGCCTTTATCGCTTTGCAAATCGTTTCTATAGCCATAGTGCTACTAGTTGTTTGGTTGCTTTGGGTCTTTATCTTCGTGATGCCAACATCAATTCGTGGGTCAATGTATCGGATAATTGTTGACAGTGGGTTTCTTGGCGTCAACACCATCTGGCTAGTCTATGGAATTATTTCACTCCTCATCGCTCAGCAAATCATCAAAGCCGTCCTAGGCGTCCCTTTAGGCTCTGAAACTGAACCCGCCGATGCCGATTATCTCCTGCCAGCCCCCATGCAAGGGCATGTATTTTATACCGCAAAATACCTACGCGCTATTCCAAGGCGAATAACGCTGTTTCTCTACGTAATCCTCGCTGTTCAACCCATCCTGTGGTATTTTGGATCACACTTTGGATTAACTTGGGAGATCTTTTTCTTGTTCCTTCTTGTCGTATTTCTCTTGGGAGAAATCGGATCGGTTGCTACCCAAGGTCTCTATGCTCTACGAAAATTTGTTTCCCAAAACCGTCCACATCAGCGCATATTTCGAACAATGTTCTATGTGGTCTTGATCATTGGCATCATCTTGCTTTTGAGTCCGGTTTGGGTTGTCGGTGGTCTTTACGTACCCTCACCGACACTTAATATGGCCAATACGCTTGTGGGCATGCTCTTCAGCGGGGCTGCACCAGGCTCCGATGGGGCCTTTACAGCCTTCCTCCTTCCTGCTCTTCCCTTGGTCTTTATTCAGTTGCTCATTCTTTATGGTTTTGTCGTGATTATGACTAGATGGTTCACGGATAAGATTACAATCGATCTCTATGAGGAAATCGCTACGGTGGCGCGGCGAAAAGGAACGAACATCGGCGCCTTACGTCGACTCCCCGTGAAATATGCTCCTACAAAATCGCCTTTTCGAGCGTTCCTCAAGAAGGATTTCCTAACTGGTCTCCGTAAACCCGGTAAAGCGTTCTATGTGGGTGGGTTAATCGTCAACTTTGTCTTCGCCTTGATTTTCATTGGTCTAGCTCCTGCTTTTGGCTCCGTTTTCCCTCTTCCTATTGAGTATCTTCCGCTCATCGAAACACTTTACGCTGTATTGCTTGTTGTCATCATTCCACTCCTTGCTATCTCATCATCAGATCCCTTTCATGGTGAAAGAGGCACATTCCATCTTGTACGCTTGTCCTCATTGACTCCTTTACACTTCACCACCATCAAATACCTACAACTCCTATTAACCCCCTTTGCCCTAGCCATACCTTTCGCGATTTACTTTGCAGTATTTTTAGGCAGCCTTTCTCTGCTTCCAATTGCCCTTGCTATCCTCCCCCACTCTATTCCAATCGCCACAGCCATCGGCTTGGGATTAGGTAGCCGCTATCCCTTTGCATCACGAGCGAAAAATGAAACACCAATAGCTCTTATGATTACCTTTCCTGTCATCTCATGGATAGCCATCATCCCAGTTCTACTCTTTCAGCTTGGCTTCGTTCCCAGTGGGATCCCACTCATGCTCGTAAGCTCGCTGCTCATTACCCCCTATACTATTCTTCTCGTGGTTATTCTACTTAGTTGGTCAGCTCATTCCTACCTAAGACAGGAATAATTACCCAACGAAAACCCTCAGTTTTTTCCTCCAAGTTTATTCAAAAATGATACAAATGAGCTTATTTAAAACGGTAATTCAATCAACATTGAAATGCATTATCCCGCAGGGAAGGAAACTAAATGGGATGGGATAAGTCAAATTATATTAACTCTTCACTGAAAGAACTAATTCACTCCCCTTCTTGGTTGCCGTCCACTTCCTTCATCAACAACTGATAAGACTTCAACTAATGAATCGTTTTTATAAGAGCGTTAGGCAATCATGAT
>SMYQ01000285.1 GCA_007050885.1 Candidatus Bathyarchaeota archaeon | reverse complement strand
CTACGCGCTCGCGCTTCGTATTTAGCTAGTTAGTACTCTATGCTTATGAGACTTCTTGAAATTGAAAGCTTAAATACACTATGCGACCACCAAATAGTCGATTAATCATGAATATAAAAGCAGAAGTTTTACAAACGTTTTGTACCGACATTTTTATGGCTGCTGGAGCACCTCGTGAAGAGGCAGAGATAGTCGTCGAGAACCTTGTGCGCACCAGTCTCCGAGGGGTGGACTCTCATGGTGTACGTGCGACCCCGCGATATGTCAAGGCAATTCAGGAAGGTCGCATTGTTCCCACTGCCCCAATCAAAGTGCTGAAAGATACGCCTACTACCGCAATGTGGGATGTAAATCGTGGCTTTGGCTTCGTCGCGGGACGGAAAGCCATGGAGACTGCCATGCAGAAAGCTGACGGATATCGCATTGGTGCTGTGGGAACCTGTAACCCCAGCCTTGGCGACGATCATATTGGTGCTCTCTATTACTACGCGGAGCTCGCGGCGCTCCATGACAAGATTGGTTTAGTGACCTGCACCTGTGCCCCTGGAATGGCAGCATGGGGAGGAAAATCAAAAGTGATTGGTGTTAACCCTATCGCAATGGCCATTCCTGCAGCGACGCACCCTCCCATTGTTTGGGATATTGCGACCAGTCAAGTAGCCGTAGGACACCTCAGTGTCATGGCGATGCGTGGCGAACCTATTCCCGAAGGTTGGATTCTAAACAAGGATGGACAACCTACGACCAACCCACAGGACTTCTTTAATAGTGGGATGTTGCTCCCTTTTGGAACGTATAAAGGGTATGGACTCGCTGTAATTATTGATGCCCTCACTGGTGCACTTGGATCTGGATGCAGTTTCGATAACCCACGATACGGTCATCTATTCCTTGCAATAGATCCCACTGGCTTCACGTCACTCCAAGAATACAAGGAACGGGTAGATCGACTCATTGGCTATCTTAAAGCTTCAGAAACACAGCCGGGGGTTCAGGAAGTCTTTGTTCCTGGCGAAATCGAGTATCGGACAATGCAACAGCGGCTAAAAGACGGGATTCCCATTGATACACCTGACTGGAATGCATTAACTCAGACAGCACGAGCTCTGAGCATTGATATCCCTATTGGATGACTGCAATGAGCACTTTCCTTTTTTCCCTTTATGTTCTTGAGCGCTATCCATCGAGATAGAGCCTGACTGATAGCACTGGCTAACTGAACATGTCAGGGGGGATTAGGTTTTATTCACCATTCAAGGCAAGGATATTCGTCTCCCTCAACCGGCGGTAAGCAGTTTTTTCTAGCTGTTGAACTATGTTCGCAGGCAAGTGGTCTCGGACAAAAGCAAGAAAGACTTCTCCAAATGATCGGCCCATCAGAGTCATTTCTAATTGTGACTTGAGATACCAATATAAAACGCGCCCGCTTTGATCCCAATTAATCTTCTCTGACCCATCAGAAGTCTTTTTCCAAACGAGTGGAACGGAAATCCAAACAGGTGGTTGATAGCTTTTTCCTCCTGCCTCGCGCACCGTGACACGAAATCCAACTTCAACGATACCACGCTGCCGCTGATCATTCCATCGAATGTCTGAAGCGCCATATTTGGATAAGAGATTAGTTATGTCTTTAAGAGTCTCATCGAATCGAACTCTCGTTCGTTGGTAGGGAGCATCTTTTGAAAAAACACGTTTCATTCAATCACTTTCCATTCGCCCTCAAGGTAAGCAGAACTTTCTTCGTCACACTTATCATCCTGATGTAAATTATATTGAGGGGGTAGAATATCAACTCCTTTCTGCGGGGGCTTCACATTTTTTCGTTTCAGATTCCGAGTCGCACGTATGGATG
>SMYQ01000237.1 GCA_007050885.1 Candidatus Bathyarchaeota archaeon | reverse complement strand
TGTCCCCCGCTCAGCCAGCTCCTCGGCCAAAATCGCCATATCAGCATCATTGATAGTAACATGTGTCCTTGTTCCTCTCTGCCGTGGAAAGGTTGCGCGTGTAATAATGATTTTATTCCGCCCGATTTTTCCAATGAGAAATCCACCAATCTCCGTCCGACCGGCACGAGCAGCCTTACTTAGCATCAGTGATAGTATTCCAGGGAATATCTCGATTCTTCGCACTCTCTAAACCCTAACACCCTAAGAGTAAGACAAGACTAAAAAGCCTTACTTGTGGTTCCTGAGCTAAAACAAATTCGAAACGTGTTCACCAATGCGACCATTGAAGCCTCCTTTTAGTCTAGCGTTAATTCCTGAGCAGAAACGAGAGCTTGCAGCATTTGTCGTCATTTTTCGCCCCAAACGATCAAATGTACCAATTCTTCGAGCTCGTGTTCAGCTTGTGATGAGAAAAGGGCGACTGCGACCAGAGAAATTATGGCTAGTTCGAAGGGGAGGAATTAGTCCAGTCAACCCCCAAACCTTTGTGACTTGGGCAAGGGAAGCCGAGTATATTGCCATCCCTCGACAACCACATTTTCCATTTCTAACGGAACTAAAAGGAATGCTAAGAGATTTTGGCGTAAAAGATCCCATGATTGTACGGGCTTGCAGCTCATGCATCGCTGATGGCAAGGTAACGATGTTGCGCAAGCAGCAGGTCTACCAACTTGAGGGACAGCCAGTCTGTTACAAATGCGCATCGCAACAGTTGATGAACAGACTACAATCGATAGATGTTGAGATTTCCAAGCAAGCATATGGTAGTTTAGAAACAATGTTACAACGCCTAAAATCAGTGGAAAAGGTTGTTTCGTTTCTTTCGTCACAATTTCGCCCAAGTCGTAATCCAGCAATGACTCTGTATGATCAGGTTCATGCGGTAAAAGATCCTGAGAAAAAGGTTCCAGTAGCTACGCTCCCCATTCCAAAAGAGCTTATCGAGGAGTTAGAAAGGTCTGGGATAAAATATCTGCTTCCAATTCAGGTTAAAGCTGTGAATGCTGGATTATTAGATGGGAAATCGATTCTAGCTGTCTCAGATACAACGAGTGGAAAATCACTTGTCGGCGAACTAGCCGGATTAAGAGCTGCAATGCAAGGAAAAGTCTACATCTACTTATCCCCCTTAGTGGCATTAGCCAATCAGAAATATCATGAATATCGTGAAAAATTTGAGCCGCTCGGACTGCGTGTTGCCATTCGTGTTGGCATGAGCGGTATTGATGTCGGAGATGAAGCACTGGTAATTGTTGACGATGAAGTCGAGGAAGCAAATATCATCGTTGCAAGCTATGAGGGATTTGACTATCTACTTCGCTCTGGTAAAGCAAATAAATTCGGCGATGTCAACGTCGTTGTGATCGACGAAATCCAGATGGTCGCTGATGAGGACCGAGGACCAGAGTTGGATGGGTTAATCACGCGGCTACGAAGCCTTTTTCCCCAAGCTCAATTAGTGGCTCTCTCTGCAACCGTGGGAAATCCTGAGGAATTGGCTCAAGAGCTGAATTTAGTCCCGGTGATTCTTCGGGGTCGACCTGTACCCTTGCAGCGCCACCTCATTATGGTACTTACAGAACCAGATAAACTCAGAATCATTGCAGATCTTACGAGGTTCGAATTCAAACAGAAGAGCTCCTATGGTTTTCAAGGACAAACAATTGTATTTACCAATTCACGACGAAGCACACACTCGATTGCTTCCGAATTGCAGAAACATCGGATTTCAGCCAGGGCATACCATGCAGGTATGACCTACCCTCAACGTCGCAAAATAGAAGAAGCGTTTGCTTCAGGTAAAATCGCAGTGGTGGTTACCACAGCCGCGTTGGCTGCAGGTGTTGATTTTCCAGCGAGTATGGTTATTTTTCAAAGCCTTATGATGGGAACCAAGACCTTGACCGTTGGTGAGTTCACGCAAATGCTTGGCCGTGCCGGTAGGCTTGGAAAACATGATGTGGGAAAAGCTGTATTATTAGCTGAAATTGGGCGGAGATACTTCGGAGACGAACGAAAGAGCGAAGAAGATGTAGCTTTGGATTTGTTGAATAATCCAATAGAAAATGTAAATCCTGAAGCAACCTACGAGCAGTCCGTAGACCAACTCCTTGCTACTCTTTCTAGTTATGATTCAATATCCCGGAAACGTCTCGAAAACGCCTATCAGGGACTTCTTTCACGTACAGTGACATTTGCAGAGGCACTAAAGTTTTTAAAGCAACATAAGCTTGCCACCCAAGTCGAACAAGATATTATTTCCACCGAGTTAGGTCGCGCGGCGGCGATTTCGTATTTTTCAGCCTCGAATGTTGCAGCGATTCAAGAACATAAACACAACACAGCTGATGAGCTTTCAGTCAAACTCGAACCTCTAAGAAATGCGTACCTGTCTCCCAGGTTACAAAGTGAAATTGAACGCGCCCTCCGCACCCGCTTTGCTACACGATTATTTGCAGGCGCAGTATTGGATCTAATGAGCGCTAAACGTAGCCGCCGATTGAAGCGGCTTCCCAATTGGGTACTGCGAATATTTAGTAAATGGAATGTGGACTTCTTTAACTGCCGTTGCAATGAGAATCCTTTCTGTGACTGTGGGATCTGGAACGTGTCTAAGGCCGTCTTATCCCTGCGTTATCGAGGACTTACACCTTCCCAAATTAATTCAACGTTCCTTGAAGAATATGAGCTCTTTATCTATCCTGGGGATATCTTTGGTTTTCTTGACAATCAAGTGCACATTCTCCAAGGGATTAACCGCGTAGCTGAAGTCATCGGACGGAATGCATTGGCAGAAAATGCTGCGAAGACGATTGAAGCAATTGAAAATCCAGTCTGAAAAAGGCTTCAATCATCAAAGATGAAGAATTTCCGGTTACCGAGAAGATAGGCTAAAATTGAATTAAATTCGGTTTCGACAACTTGACTTGATGTTGAGGCGGTAGCTGGATCGGTTTGCATCTCTATGATAATCCATTCATCGAAACTAGCCGGATCAAACGCGTCAAATTCCATGATATCGATTCGGAAGGTCCAGATACGATTGGGGTCACTGAACCGATTCCGTATGAGCCCTTCTTTGAATGGTGTATATAACCGGTTTTTTTGCCCTCCAAGTAGAAATCGGGCTTTTTTCATCCCTGAAATATAAGAGATGTTTCGGGGGGCAATTCTTGTTTCTTTGATGAGTGTTGTGGGCATTCCCCCTTCAGGTGTTACTGTTATCATCTGACCGGAGTCTTCAACTGATCCTTTTTTAATAACCAGGGTGCGTATTATCTCCTGAACCTGTTCAATGGAAGCCAGTTCAAGAGGATCCAAGATTTCAGGGTTGAGAATGTCAAGAAGTGGAATTGGCTGACGAGGGCGCATTTTAGTTGGATCGAAGATAACAGCCCCCACCAAATATTCCACATCAACAGGTTTTCCTTTAATCATTACTTGTCCTTTGACAACACCAGGGCCAACAAATGCAGACCGGACAACTTCTCCTTGAAGAAAACTAAACAGTTGTCGAGATGCAATGAGAAGCTCTCCACTGAGGGTAATTTTCTCACCAAGAATTGTGAAATCTGGAATAACGTAATCTAAAACCCAAAGGAGGGGTGGATTGTGCTCAGTCATGGTGTTTCATCTCGCTTGCACTTAGTCTTCCGTTCTGTTTGTTTTTGATCGGAGTTGTGGAATTTTGGCTAACAGGTTCTCAAGGATATAGGCTTCAATTTGAGCCCTGTAGTCCTCTCCCGCAGAATCTCGGATTTCTCGAAGTTCTTCTCGAATGATTGTCTTCTTTGAGCGGGTCCAGGAGAATCGACTGTCTAGATCGAAAATGATAGTTTCGCCGATTCTATCTAATGGTGTGCCCTGTTCGATTAGATTACTCGTGACTGTTGAGATTTTTTCCCGTAGGAAGGAAGCTCGCTCATCAGGAGCCTTCATCGATGCAAGCCACACATCTCGTTCCAGGAAATCAAGGGGTGTCTTTAACGGAGGACCCATCCGTGGTTTTGACGGGAACGGAGAATGAATGAAGCCGCCCTTTGGTTGCTCTTCGAGCGATTCTGGTGGGGGTGGTGAGGCTTCGATGAGAATTTCACCAGCCGTTTTTATCGAGACCGCCTCCAGTGGTCCCTGAACTTCTTTGATAAGGATTTGGATTTCACCGAGTACTTTGGCAAGTAAGCGGGATTCCTCTTCATCATCTTCTTGGCTTAGAAATTGTTCATACCGTCGTAACTTAATTAGAAGCGAAGCCCGAGCCCCGTTAACGGCATCAGGAACATCTGGTACTTTGTACCCAATTAACCCCCCAGCAATTGTCTGAATAGCCAGGTAGATATTTGCGCCTTCATGGTCATTTATCCAACGCTCAATCAGTGGCTTGAAACAGCCTTCATTCATTTTTTTTCTTTGTGCTAAAACGGCGATAACCTGTTCATTTGCTGGTTCGATTTCATCGGCGATGGTACGTTCAAGATTCACAAGGTTCCGAAGGTCACCGACTAGCACCTTCCCAAGCTGTCCATAAAGATACTCAACCCATTTTCCTTCTTTTACTGCTACTTCGCGTTGATATGTATCAATTTCAGGAACCGGGCTCCCTTGCTTGGCTCTACGATCAAACTCTTGCATTAGAATTCGACAAGAGGGCTTATGGTCAGGGATTACTCCATCAAGCATCACACGATATGCTACTCGGGCAACCTCGAGATGAACACAGCATTCATCTGCAATAGCTAATGCTGCATCGTCAGAAACTCGTGCAACCTTTTCATCTAGCGTTCCATAGGTGAGATTGAACTCTTCAGCCAAGCGATTGCTTAAACGCCGTATCTCATCTTCGTCGACATTGTAGCTCATGCCCGATCACTCCTCGGTACCACTAATACCGCTTTCAATTCAGTAGCCGTGAGGATACTACAAAGTAGTTAAGGCTCGGCTTAAGTGTTATGGCGCGGGTCGGTAGAACATTATTCGTCTGACGAATATTTGATGACATACAGAGGAAATTCTTAAAAAACGGAGCTATCCAAGCGAGCTCACCTAAGGTGCCACAGATGTCCCGAAATATCGCTGTTTCAAAAGCCGTTACACTTCCCATTGAACAACAAGCTCTCGAAATCGTTGAACGGAAAGGTAAAGGTCACCCTGACACCCTTCTAGATGCCGTCGTTGAAAATGTCGGTTTAAAGCTCTGCAACTACTATATCGATAATTTTGGCGGAATTCTCCATCACAATGTCGACAAGGGATCAATTGCTGGTGGACGTGCCAGGGTTACTTTCGGAGGCGGTGAATTATTAGAACCAATCTACATTTGCGTGGTCGGCCGAGCAACCACAGAGATCTTCAAAGACGAACAGCTACTCCGAATTCCGCTCGGAACCTTAACCCTTAGTTCAATGAAAAATACCCTAAAGAAAACGCTCCGTTTTCTTGACCCCACAGAGCAAGTGATTATGGATTATCGAATCAAGCCAGGTTCTGCTGATCTAACACACGTTTTCGATCAATCAGTTGACGACATACCTCGAGCAAATGATACTTCATTTGGTGTCGCCTTTGCACCCTTCTCGGAAACGGAAACAATTGTTTATGAAACAGAACATCTTCTGAACTCAGATGCGTTCAAAAAGAAACTTCCTGAGGTGGGAGAAGATGTGAAGGTCATGGGATTACGTACTGAAGGCGAGATCAAACTCACAGTCGCAGCCGCAATGATCGCTCATCTAATCCCCGACGCGGACCATTATCATGGAATACTCAAAGATGTAGAGAATGCTGTGCTGGACCAAGCAAGGAAGATTACAGACCGGGAAGTAGGGGTAGTCGTCAACTCTGCTGATGATCCCATGCGAGGGATGTATTATCTAACAATCACAGGGACATCCGCAGAGATGGGAGATGATGCAGGAGTCGGTCGAGGAAATCGTGCAAACGGGTTAATCACGCCTTGTCGACCAATGAGCTTGGAAGCCACAGCAGGCAAGAACCCTCAAAACCACGTGGGCAAAATCTACAATGTCTTAGCTGGACGTATGGCCAATCGGATTATTGTTGAAGAGCCTCGGGTCTCTGAAATCGCAATCAAAATACTCACCCGAATTGGATATCCAATTGACCAACCCCTCATTGCCTCAGCTGAAGTTATCCCTGATGAAAAAACGTCTTGGAATGCTGTAAAGAAAAGTGTCACAGCTATCATGGACGCAGAGTTGGAGGATGTCTGCTCCGTCCAACAACTAATCCTAGATGGAAAGGCAAGTCTATTCTAACGGTAAAACACCCAAACCATCGTTATTCGTTGTTAAATGGCTAGAAATATCAAGAGAAATTGTACACCAAACCCAATGGCAAGGGCAATCAAAAGAATCGCGAACGCCATCTTCAGCCATGGAGGTTGACGAGCTTTTTCAACAATGTAAACTAGCCAAACAGAAAGAAGAATACCCAAGACTATGAGTAACATGCCATACACATGATACCAGGGGAGAAATAACGACCATTGCATGCTAGGTAACACCTGTGAATATCAGCAGTGAGAGAACAACCTCACCTTTTAATTATTTTTGGTCTGGGTGGTCTAGGAGTTAAAGAATGTTATCAAACCGTCATAGAATGTTCCCGAGTGAATTCAGACCCATCGACAACGAGGTTGCGACGTAATAACCCGCTTCGTTGTGTTTTCAATCGCAATTCTTTTGAGCTAATTTCTTTCATATCCGGTGGAAAAATCAGCTTTTGAATCTCATAGGTGTTCTCGATTAGTAAAGAGGAGAAATGTGATGGAATCTTATCAATGAAGTCGGGAACGAGTTCAGAGATGAGCTTCTGTTCGAACTCCGTCTTTGCAGGAATCTGAGTAGTCCCGAATTTAAGCCTCTCTTCAATCGGAGGTTCTTTTTGCGCAGAGGGAATTTTGGTTTTTACTTTATGACTCCAACCAAGACCCGTTTTTAAGTTGCAGAAGATGTAAGCATTCGGACCGACCTCGTTGTACAGAGCTTCAACCTGTTTCGTAGAGTATTCGCCGGCTAATTTCGATTCGTAGAGGAGGGTTCGAGGTTTCTTCTTCGAAGGTTCCGATTCGAATCCCATGTCCGCTAGCACTTCGTCGAGGGGTTCATAACCGAGGAGGATCCCAGAAATGGATATGGTTTCCACTGGTACCAAAGTAATTAGAATCGAAGCAGGGAGATCCTGGTACATGTAAGTTGTGCGGACCTTGATATTCCCTGTCTTGGTTTTAGTGATTTCAGCAGCAGGTCCTGGATACTGTCCTCGGCCATATCGTAGAAAGGCACGATGCACGGACTCATCTACCATATCTTTCAAAATCTTCGT
>SMYQ01000133.1 GCA_007050885.1 Candidatus Bathyarchaeota archaeon | reverse complement strand
ATGGTTTCAAATACCCCACGCTTTACCAACATAAATCCCATTCCCGCGTAGGATGCTTTGAACAATTGCCCTTCCGAGATCTCTGGGGCATCTTTTTTTAGGAATTGGAACGTAGCATGTTGTTTAAAGTAGTCTATATTCCAGTCTTTTACCACCGCATATTCCTCTCCACCATCCATCAAATACATCCCAGACACGATATCTTTATCCCCATGTCGTAAAAGCTGTTGAAAATGTTTTGGGGTGAATACCATGTCGGAATCTATCCACATAATGTAGTCGTAGTTGATTTTCCGGTCGAACGGGGCTTGATGCTTACCCCTAAGAACGCCTGCCCCAAGACATTGGGGACGGACATAGTAAACATTGGAGTTGTATCGTTGGGAGATAACAGTATTGATCCCATTCGAAAGACAATAAATCAGAAGATTACTCCAAGCTAGGAGGAATTTTCCAGAGAAACTTCTGCCAGGAAGACAAAAAACGACAAGCATAACTGTTCTTTTTTCCTATATATAGGGTGATATGAGTGAAGTTATCAAAATTTCAGAGTCGGAACTCGCCGAAGTTCGCATGCTTAATGGCAAGTTCCGTGGAATGGTTATAGAGTTTGGCGAGCTAGGAATCGAGAAAATGGAACTAGATCGCATGGTTTCCGAATTCGTTGCGAAAGAGAAATCCCTCAAAGAGAAATGGCAGAACCTCCAAAAAATTGAAAAAGAGTTGATGGATAAGGTTGTCCAAAAATACGGAGAGGGAGATTTGAACATCGAAGACGGGACCTTCACGCCCTCTCCAAAGGTTTAAGGGGAAGCCATAAATATTTGCATCTTCCGTTTTTTGGCAGATATTTATAACTTGAAATACAAACTTTCTCTAGACCAACAATCATTGAAAGAAGGACAAGAATATGCCAATCACTGAAGGTGGAAGATTTACTCCTCACGACCGCATCGTAAGCCCGGGTGTTTTTTCTCGGGAAAATGACCTCTCCGGTATCGCTCAAGGCGTAGCCGATATCGGGGCCGTAATCGTAGCCCCATTCGCCAAGGGTCCAGGCTTCTCGCCCACCCTCGTCAATAGCGTAGGCGAATTAGAAGACAAGTTCGGTATCGCAGATGGAACGTACTACGGACCATACACCGCCGCTGAGTACTTGAAAGAAAAGGGCTTCGTAACGGTTTGTCGCGTGGGTGCCCTCACGGGATATCATCAAACATACCCATTCGTAATCTACGCCGAGAAGGGTGAATGGCAGAGAGCCGATGACACGGGCTATGTTCAATTGGCATCGTCCTATGTATCCGTTTTGTCCTCGTCTTTTGTATCATCCTCGAACCCAACAGTAGCTACTGTTTCTAGTTCAGTAGATGGATGGTATACTGGTAGTGGATTCACTGGAACCTTCAAAATCACAGGATCATTGACCGTCACTTTTGCGGCGGGTCCCGGCTCTGCCAGCTTCGCTGCTGGTGCTGGTATCTCAACTGGATCTGTTCTTTACTATGGTCAACAAGCAACAATCGGTACTTTGTATGCAGAGATTGCGTTAACCAATGTAACCACATCTTATGTAACATCATCCTATCCTAACCCGATCAATTTGTTGAATCAATTGGTTCTTTCGAGTTCCATTACTGGAAGTATAGCAAATTATTCGGTGGATGCCACTTTGGCTGGAGAACCTTGGAATAATGGTATTACCTTAACTCCTTCGTCGTCAGCGACAAATCCATTTATTAGTCAATCTCTTGGAGAATGTGCTTCTGTAGTCTACAAGTTCTTTGGACCAGTTCATGGTAAATTTGGCCCATACACTGGTGAGTTTACCTCAGCCGGTACTCCAACATTTGATGCATGCTCT
>SMYQ01000194.1 GCA_007050885.1 Candidatus Bathyarchaeota archaeon | reverse complement strand
TGCCATACTTAGTGCAGATGTGAAGGGGTATAGCCGTCTCATGGGTGAAGATGAGAAGGGGACCATTCGCACACTGAATAGTTACAAAGAAGCAATGACAGGTCTCATTAAGCATCATCATGGCAGGGTGGTTGACGCCCCCGGAGATAACGTTCTTGCTGAGTTTGCCAGCGTAGTGGATGCAGTAGAGTGCGCGGTCGAGGTTCAAAAGGAACTCAAAACCCGAAACGCTGAGTTGCCTGAGAACCGCAGGATGGAATTTCGCATCGGTGTCAACCTTGGGGATGTGATCGAGGAGGGAGAGAAGATATTTGGGGATGGGGTTAATATTGCAGCACGTTTAGAGAGTTTGTCCGAGGCAGGAGGGGTGTACATCTCCGGATCAGCTTATGACTTTTTGGGGAAGAAGCTGTCTTTGGGGTATGAGTATTTGGGTGAGCATTCGGTCAAGAATATTGAGAAAGCGGTTCGAGTCTATCGTGTTCTAACGGACCCTGAACAGGCTGGAAAAGTGATTGGGGAAGAAAGACCGAAACCAAAGGATTCCTCGAAAAAGCCTTCTATTGCTGTATTGCCTTTTGACAACTTGAGTGGTGATTCCGAACAAGATTACTTCGCAGATGGTATTGTTGAGGACATAATTACTATGCTATCGAAGTTCCGTTGGCTCTTGG
Source organism: Candidatus Bathyarchaeota archaeon (assembly GCA_007050885.1). The sequence continues at coordinate 1,191 of SMYQ01000194.1, read as the reverse complement.
TTATTGCCCGTAACACAACCTTTAAATACAAAGGTAAGAGCATGGATGTGAAGCAGATTGCACGCGAGATTGATGTTCGGTACTTATTGGAGGGCAGTATACGAAAGGTTGGAAGCCGTGTACGGATAACTGCCCAACTTATAGATGCTGTGACAGAGGGCCACCTTTGGGCGGAACGTTACGATCGTGAATTGACCAATGTGTTCACCGTGCAAGACGAAATTACCGAGAGTGTCGTTACTTCAATCCAACCAGAGTTGGATCGGGCCGAGGTGATGCGAGCGCGGCAAAAGCTCCCAGGAAACTTAGACGCGTGGGAGTGTGTGTTGCGTGGGCGATGGCTTGTGTTAGGTTTGACAAAGGAGAATAATGCCGAGGCCCGCTCCTTCTTCGAGAAAGCCCTTGAGCTCGACCCAAATTATGTGCCGGCCCTATCTGCTTTGGCCTATAGCCACTTTTCGGATCTATTTTTCGGATGGAGTCAAGCCCCGGTGCAATCCGTTAGCAAAGCATCAGAGTTAATAGAAAGGGCCTCAAGACTCGACGAAAGCGACCCCTGGGTACAATGCATCATGGGCTTGAGGCATTTCATTCTAAGGGATATCGGTAAGGCAATTCTTCACATGAATAAGGCCATCGATCTGAACCCTAGTTTCGCTTTGGCCCATGGGTATCTTGGGGTGGTGCTGGCCTACGGAGGCGAATCTGAGGCAGCTATAGCCGAAGCACAAAGGGCGATCCGTCTCAGTCCACGCGACCCCGAGTTGTTTCACTATCTACTTGGAATTGGAACAGCGAATTTTGTAGCTGGGCACTATGAGGACGCGGTGGAGTGGGCTAAGAAAGTCATTCAAGAAAGGCCGGACGTTCCAAGTGGTCATCGTCTTTTGGCAGCGAGCTATGGTCAACTGGGACAACCCGATGCAGCGAAGGCGGCCCTTGAAGGGGTTCTACGGCTTGTCCCAGGACTATCCGTAGATTTAGTTGAGAAAACCATTTTTTTCAAGGTCCGTGAACATTCTGACCGATTTGTTGAAGGTCTGCGCAAGGCCGGCCTGATGTGAGTGAAACGAACTTGCAACAAATTCTTCCCTCCATTAATCATACGCATTTCCATCCGAAATCATTGACTCCGTTGGTTGCTTTAGACTGCAGATTGGTAGGTGAAGCCTTCAAACTGACCTTTTGACC
>SMYQ01000217.1 GCA_007050885.1 Candidatus Bathyarchaeota archaeon | reverse complement strand
GCCCACAATGCTTGGAAAAATGATCCCGACTTAGATCCCGTTGTCGGAGCCATCCAGGAACCCTTAGGCAATGCGGTGCAAACCCTTCTACCCATTAATAATGTGGAAGATATTGCTGGGCGAAACGTCGCGGTAGTAGGAATGGGTCCAATCGGTCTCATGGCCGTTGCTGTAGCCAAAGAATTAGGCGCCGATAAGGTATTTGCTACAGCTGGTGGGTTAAATAAAACCCGCATTGAACTTGCCAAATCCATGGGTGCAGATCAGGTATTTAGTGCTCGTGAAGAGGGTCGCGAAGCCATTGTCAAAGCAATCTTCGACGCGACAGATGGCAACGGTGTTGATGTAGCCGTTGAAATGAGTGGCCACCCAGATGGATTAGTGACTGCGTTTGAAGTATTAACTAAAGGTGGACGTGTCAGCTTATTGGGTGTATTTCCTAAAGCCTTCGAAGTAGACTTGAATCGCCTTATGATCTTCAAAGCCGCTACTATCTACGGTATTAGTGGACGTCTCATGTACCGGACCTGGTTTCAGGTAAGGGGGCTTCTCCGACGACCAACGCTACGTAAGAAAGTCAGTCAAGTCGTCACCCATCGAGTGCCGATTCGAGATCTTGAAGACGGGTATGAATTGATTCTTTCTAAGCAGGCCGCAAAAGTCGGATTATTACCTAAATGGTAGCCATATCCTAGTTCTTGGTTTCTCGAAGCTGGGTACTATACCAACGACATCGGTTTTCATCTTCATATTTACATAGTTTTTTTACAAACAGAGCGATTAATTGGTGGTTTCTTGTCGGTTGGGAAAGGCGGTTTGGTTTTAGAAAATAGTTTGAGTTGGTATTCAGCTACCAATTATTCAAAAGTTAGGAAATGTAGTTGGGCATCGATCTTGATTCGCTCGATATCGTTTAGGTCTTTGAATTGGCTATTTGCAGCTGCACGCACATCTTGAATGATTTGCCGGTGAACCACATCAGGAAGGTTCCGCCACATCGATGAAAAGACACGACGGTCTAAGTATGACAGCGTGACGTTAAGGGGGACCTCAACCCAGGTTTGGAAATTATGCGTTTCCAATACTGCTCCGAGTCCTTTTAGTTCTAAAACAACATCCTGAGGATCAGCGCCAATCGAGCCTACTGAATATCCCAGTTCATCACGGCGCTTCCGATAAAGTTGATTCAGTTGCGACTGATAGGTGAGTGCTCCTACATATCCTGTAATAATAGTCCCTCCAGCCCGCAGCACATGAACGATTTCAGATAGGGTTTCCTTCCAATCAGTCATCAAATGGAAGAGATGTATCGCCAGAATGGCTCTGAAGAGCCCATGATTAAACGGAATTGCAGCTGCATCACTGAGGGCAAGATTGGAACGAAGAAACTTCGAGGATCGTTGGTTGTTGTAGGCCATTTCAAGCATTCCTTGGGAAACATCAACACCCACGACGGGAATCTTCTGGCTGGTCAATGCTCGCAGAAATCGTCCAGCACCACAGCCCAACTCTAATACAAGGTCAGTCGAGGTCAGCTCGCAGGTGTCGATAACATCTGTGATTAGCGTTTCCATAAAGGCTTCAGGAATGCCCCTTGTGGCTTCATAGTCCCCAGCAACATGTCCAAAATCGACACGAGATGCGGGGGTTCCCGCTGGATCATGCATACTCGTCAAAGTAAGAACTGAATTTGGGAGTCTAAAGCCTTATGCTCTAAAGTTTTTGATGTATTGAAATCTTGTTGTTCTCTTTAGGAGTGGGTTACGGAGCCAATCAATATCAGATACTTTTAACTAGCTGCTGTGGGTGTGTAACACCAGTAATCTCTTTTCCGTTTACCTCGAATCGGGGTGTTCGTAATACACCCTT
>SMYQ01000005.1 GCA_007050885.1 Candidatus Bathyarchaeota archaeon | reverse complement strand
AGCCACAATTCCGCATAATGCTAACCACTTCACAAGAGAAGCATGTTCCTTAATGAGTTGAGATGTGGTCATATTAATCGTTATCATTTAATGTTTTTAAAAATAATTAAAATTTTATTTTAGTATGTGTGTGGCTAGCTGGTGAGAGCATCCAAAATTGGACTATTCTAATAGTGTGCTAACAATTGGATGAATCAGAGGATTAACCAAGAGGTTTTTTTCCTAGCCTAGTATTAATTAGTCACAGGTATGAACCGATGGATCTTCCAGAATTATTGAATTTGATTCAAGCTACAATAGTATCAGTGGTTATGATTTCAAGTTCGGCCTTGATATGTTTGATTATTCAACATCGCTATGGTAGAATTGTTGATAGGCTTCGGAAGTTAATATCTGATCAACGTGAGCTTAGACAGATAGGACATTCAAATAAGTCAACTCAAATACTTGATGAAAAATTGATTTTGGGAAGATTACAGAATATCGATGTCCAGATTGAACTTCTATTGAACAGAGGGTTAAAGCTCAAGCGTGCGCTGTTGTTAAATTTCTCAGCAGTGTTCGCTTTCATATTTACATCATTTCTGATACTTGTAGGTTCCATCCTATCTCCAACGATAGTTATCACGCTTATAGCGATGGCTTTCTTTTGTGGAATGTTCTTGCTATTAATCGGTACAATATTAACAGTAAACGAGATTGCAAATTCATATGACGCAATATCTAAAGAAGTAAAATTTGCCAGGTTTGAATCTTCTGATAAGTAGAATATAATATGGATTGCTTAATCGCTATTAAAATTCATGGATGGAGAATTGCTAGTTACTTTTAGAAATTTTCTCTTTATGTCTTCTATCCAATTCATTAAATATCTCTTGAAGTTTTATTCCTTTTGAAGCTAGCAAAATCATTAAATGAAAAATTAAATCCGATTCTTCAGAGACAAGTCTTTCTGAACTTTCTTTTGTAGCCAAAATTACTTCTTCAGATTCCTCAGAAATTTTACCTAATATCTCACTTTCCCCTTTATCCATAAGTTTCTTAACGTAGGATCCTTCATCGCCAGTTCGTGATCGCTCGAGTATTATCTCATAAATTCTTTCCAATATCGCAGCTGTTGGTTTAGATTCCTCTTCTTTCAAAGTTGGATAGTGGAAGCAGGTTTCTTGATTTGTGTGGCAAATTGGTCCAATCTGCTGAACTTTGATCAGAATGGCATCATAATCACAGTCAAAAATAATATTCTGAACTAAAGAGAAATGGCCTGATTCTTCTCCTTTCATCCATAGCTTTTTTCTGGTTCGGCTCCAAAAATGAGTTTTACCCGTAATTAATGTTTGGATCAATGATTCTCGATTCACGTATGCCTGCATCAGTACTCTGTCATTAGAAGAATCTTGCACGATGGCAGGGATTAAGCCGTTACTTTTTTCAAAATTAACTTTACCTGCTATTTCTTCGGCTTTTTCTTTATTAAATTGTAAGACCATCTTTCCATATCTCTGAATTATCTATAATCTAACTGGAATACCTTTTTTCGTTATGTAACTTTTAACTTCTGAGATTGGATGTGTTCCTCTATGGAATATTGATGCAGCAAGTGCAGCATCAGCTTTTCCCTCAGTAAAAACTTGAACAATATGTTCAGGTTTTCCAGCTCCTCCACTTGCTATGATAGGAATATTTGTTGATTCAGAAATTGCTCTTGTTAACGGAATATCGTAACCTGATTGTGTTCCATCGCAATCCATGCTAGTTAACAATATTTCTCCGCCTTCTAAATCTTCTACTTTTTTAGCCCATTCTATGGCATCAATTCCTGTTGGGACTCTTCCACCTTCTAGATAGACTTCCCACCAGCATGGCCCCTCAGATGTTTCGACAATTGTTTTTTCATTATTTTTTTTATAAACACGCTTTGCATCTATTGCTACTACTATGCATTGTGAACCGAATGCATCTGCTGATTTTTTAATCAGATTTCGTTCTTTAACTGCTGCTGTGTTTATAGATACCTTGTCTGCGCCTGAATCAAGTACATCTCTAATATCTTCTATTGAGAGTATTCCGCCTCCAACTGTAAAAGGTATGAATAATGTCTCCGCTGTTCTTCTAACCGTGTCTAGCAATATTTTTCTTTTTTCATGAGAAGCTGTAATGTCTAGGAAAACAACCTCATCAGCACCTTCTCTACCATAGGCTTGAGCAAGTTCTGCAGGATCACCTTCATCTGTTAAATTTACAAATTGGACGCCTTTGACGACTCGACCTTCTCTTACGTCTAAGCAGGGGATTATTCTTTTAGCAAGCATTTTTCACAACTTCCAATGCTTCTCTTAAAGTGAATTTATTTTCATATAGGGCAGTTCCGATGATGACTCCTTCAACATCGATTAAAGCTAGTTCGTGAAGGTCTTCTAGATCTTTTATTCCACCCGAGGCAATTATGGGAATATCTAATGATTGAACAAGTCTTTTGGTATCGTTGAGTGCAGGCCCTTTCAATGTTCCATCGGCGTTCACTGAAGTAAAAATTATTGCTCCTACACCTAACTCGACTAATCTTTTGGCAACTTCAATATATCCTAGTTCAGTCTTACTCTTCCATCCTTCTATTGCTAGCTTTCCATCTTTAACATCGATTGCTCCTGCGACTCTTTGTTTTCCAAAAGTTTCAGATATTTGTGTGATCAATGCAGGATTCCGAATAAACGCAGTTCCAAATATTGCTCTAGTAGCTCCAAGTTCAAGTATTTTTTCAGCTTTTTTAAAAGTCCTTATTCCGCCACCCACTTGAATCCTAATATCAACCGATTTGATAATTTTCTCAATTGTATCTATGTTCTCACCTAGGCCTAATGCTGAATCCAGATCAACAACATGTAATATTTCAGCTCCCTGAGCTTGAAATAATCTTGACGCTTGAGTAGGATCCTCATAGTACTGTTTCGATTTTGATGGATCGCCTTGAAAAAGTCGAACACATTTTCCATTCATGAGATCAATCGCTGGAATAAGTATCATATTAGGTCCTACTTCCTTATGGTATTAACATAATTCTTTAGAATAGTCAATCCTGTTTTTCCACTTTTTTCTGGATGAAATTGTGTGGCTGTTATGTTATCTTTCTCAAAAATTGATGGGAATGTTACACCATATTCTGTTGTTGCAACTATGTCCTTTGGATTATCAGGTTTTGCGTAATATGAATGTACAAAATACATGTAGTTATTGTCTAATACACCATCGAGTATTATGCTGGGTCTCTGAATCTCAATAGTGTTCCACCCTATTTGAGGGAGTTTCACAGTCGTAGGCAGTTTTACAATATCGCCTTGAAGGATATCGAGGCCATCGGTGAGTCCCCCTTCAAAGCTTCTTGTGAAGAAGAGTTGGAGACCCAGACATATTCCAAGTAGTGGCTTTCCATTATTAGCTTCCTGAATTATGGTCTCCTGAAGACTGTGAAGATTTTTTTTCGCTTCAGCGAAAGCACCGACACCAGGTAGAACTATGGCATCTGATTTTTTTATCTCGTTAGCATCATTGAGAATTTTAACTTCGGATCCTGCTTTTTCGAGGCCTTTCTTAATACTGTGAAGATTTCCGACACCATAATTTATGACAGATATTGATGTCACTCTATAGTTCGCCTTTGGTACTAGGGATTGATTTAGAGATTCTAGAATCTAATGAGACTGCTTCCTTCAGAGCTAAAGCAAGTGCTTTGACAACGGCTTCAATCTTATGATGGTCATTATTTCCATACAATGTCGTCAAATGGAGATTCGATTTAGATGACTGCCCCAAAGAAATAAAGAAGTGTTCTATATCTTCTGTGACTAAATCTTCAATTTGTGAGGATTGAATTTTTAAATCCAATTCTATGTGCGGCCGTCCTCCAAGATCCATAGCTGCTCTGGCAAGAGACTCATCCATTGGAACATGTGCTGTGCCAAATCTTTTAATTCCTCTTTTATCTCCAAGGGCCTTACTTAATGCCTCTCCGATTGTAAGCGCTACATCTTCTGATAAATGGTGTTTCAAGTCACCAGTTGCGTTTACTTCAAGATCGATAAGGGAATGTTTTGAAATCGTTGTCAGCATATGATTTAAAAATCTGTTTCCAGTCTCAATTTTAGATCTACCTTTACCATCTAAATCAAGTTTGACCGAAATTTTAACTTCGGCTGTTTCCCTCACTGCTTTTGCTTTTCTCAATTTTCATACTGCCCGATTTTATCAAAGATTGTTACTATTGAATTGACATCTTTAACTATTGCCTCAGCTCCAAGTTTCATGTATCTTTTGTTTAGTTCGCTTTTGGATGCTGAAGAGGATAGTGTACCAATAAAAATCAGATTTTTCTTACCGAGCTCTTTTGCATTTTTAATCATTAATGCGTCAGATATTGTATCACCAATATAAGCTACAATATGGTTTTCAGAAATAATTTTTTCGAGTAGACTTACAAAAGCTTTAGCATCTGGTTTACCCGCAAATTGAATTGAGTTAGACTGGCTCCAAGCTTTTATTCCATCATTAAAAATTAACGTTTCCTGATCGAAATATTCCATTAAACCCAGCTTTTTTAAAATGTATAATCCTTCCTTTCTTGGTCTTTCAGAATATATCCCCATAGGACCAAAAATCTCTTTGAGCTTTGCAAGTGTTTCTAAAGAGGGAATAGTAGTTTCCTTTTGAATTAATCCATCCGGGAAGTTGAATTTTGGTTTTCTATTAGAAAATTTGTAAAATAGATCGCTGCCAAGATAAATTTCGTCGAAAAGTCTTCTGAGCAAGTCTGATTCTTCTATATCATATGGGCAAAGTTTTCTTATAATTTCAATTTGATCTTTACCAATATTAAAAAGGAGATCTACCCCTTCCAATACAGATAATTCTGGATTTTGATGGAAAATATTAGTGAAATTAACAATTCCAAACTTCTGGTCATTTTTTCTTTTCAATAAATATTGAATATTTACTTCTTTTCGAAGAAATGTTACTCCGTAACTTCTAATTTTCTTTAAAAAATTATCAAGTTCTAATGGTAATTTTCCATCTAATTCGAAAGAAATTTTCTGAAATTCTTTTGTGTCCTTTAGTTGTAACGTAATTATCCCGAGATAATATGCGATGAAAGCATGTGTAAGTTTCCAATCATTATTGAAAGCACCTGTATCTTTCAACTTTTGAATATCCTCATGATTAACAAGTTCTTTTGCTTTCCCTTCAAGACCCAGTAGATTTAAGAAATAAAAATCAACTGAGTGAATTATTGTCTGCCTATAGGATTCTTTATCGTCTACTAGTACTCCGTCACAATCAAAAATTAGTTTCTCAACTTTTGATAGATGTGAAGTTATGCTGTCACTTCGCACGGCTATGTTATAGCCAAATTCCTCATAAGGGAACTCATTATTCAAGATAGGATACGCCTTAGTTCTCTAAGAAATCTCTTATTTGAGGCACGAGTACCAACAGTGACCCTTAAACAATTTTCTAGCATTGGGATTTTGCCTCTGTCTTTTATTAGTAGACCTTTTTGTTTGAGATCATTTTGGATTTGTGATGAGGATTGTCCATTAGTAATTTTGAAGAGTATGAAATTAGTATCAGATGGAAAAACTATTATTCCATCAATATTCTTAAGCTCCGCTATTAGCCAGTTCCTTTCTTTTATAACAGCTTTGAATCTTTTCTTAAAGTAAGAATGATTTTTTAATGCTTCAACAACCAGATGTTGGGCTATGGTTCCTACATTGAATGGGTGAACTGTCTTTTTTATGGTATCTACTAGTCCACTATCTCCTATCAAGTATCCAATTCTAATTCCTGCTAATCCATATGCTTTTGAGAATGTTCTCAAGACGATTAGATTGTCATATGTGTTAGTCAATTCTAACATGGAATATTTAGCGAAGTCAACATAGGTCTCATCAATTACTACTATCGAATTACATTTCTCAATAATCTGGATAATATCGTCTTTCTTGAATTGATTTCCAGTAGGACTATTTGGAGAGCATATGAAAACTAGTTTTGCATCACTTGAAGTTCTTATCAGAGCTTCAATGTCGAGACTAAAATCAGCGTTTAGCATAACCTCAATTTTCTTGCCTTGACAAAGTTGAGTGTAATATGTATACATAAAGAAAGTCGGTTCAGTAACTAGCACTCCTGAGTCTTTATCCACAAAAGTTCTAACTAATCTATCTAAAACATCATCAAGACCATTTCCTACTAACACTTTCAGTGGATCAATTTTATGAAATTTCGATATTGCATCTACTGCTATTCTTGCATGAGGTTCAGGATAATCTCTAGGATCAACTTTCGCCACAACTTTTTTTAATATCTGAGTCAGTTTGGGCTTTTCAATTAGGGGATTCTCATTCAAGCTCATTCTAACAAGGTTTGGAATTGCTTCAGAAGGAAAATCAGTATCCAATCTATAGGAAGATATTTCCAGTAAATCTTTGCGTACATGTTTCGTGTATGACATCTCAAACGCCTCTTACTTCGATTGATTTCGAGTGAAATGATAATTTTTCAATATCAGCTAGTGTTTTGGTTGTTTCCGCCAATTTTTTTAAACCTTTGCTGGAACAATTTACATAACTGATTGTCTTAAGGAAATCTCTAACTGATAACCCTGAGTGAGTTTTAGCATAACCTCCTGTAGGGAGCACATGGTTAGTTCCTACCGAATAATCACCTATGGCAACTGGAGAATGTCTTCCTAGAAATATTGCACCTGCGTTTCTGATTTTCTTCAGAAACGAATAACTATTTTTAGTCATTATCGTTAGGTGTTCAGGTGCAATCCGATTTGACAGTTTAATTGCTTCTTCTATTTTATTCACTACGACTATTAGTCCACGCTTTTTCAAGGCGATTTTTACAATAGATTCTTCAGACATGTTTTCAGTAATCGTGTCTAATATTTCTCTAACTTCATCAGCGATTTTTTTGGAATCGGTAATTAAAATACATGTAGCATTTTCATCATGTTCTGCCTGTGCTAACATATCTGTTGCTACAAATTCAGCTTTCGCTGTAATATCAGCTATAATGAGAATTTCGCTAGGACCCGCTGGTAAATCAATAGCGACTTCATTACTTAGAATTTGTTTAGCAGCATTAACGTAGATGTTTCCAGGGCCTACAATTTTTTCCACAGGTTTTATTGTTTCGGTACCATATGCCATGGCTGCTATGGCTTGTGCACCACCAACACAGTATATCTCATCTACTTCTGCGATATCCGCTGCAACCAGAATGTAGGGATTGAATCTTGTTTTGAGTGAAGGTGGACTGCATAATATTATACGTTCAACACCAGCAACTTTAGCAGGTATAGCAGACATTAGAACCGAAGAAGGATAACATGTCTTTCCTCCAGGTGCATAAACGCCAACAGAAGATATCGATCGAGAGATTATGCCTATTTTAACTTCTTGTTTTTTATACTCAAATTCAATTCGTTCAAGTTGAAGTTGTTGAAATTTCTTAATATTAGCTGCAGCTTTGTTCATCGCCTTGATTTCTGCAGGTTTTAGAGTCTCATATGCTTCCGTTATCTCTTTTTTAGTAGCTTTAATTGTTCCAGTATTGAGCTTTGCACCATCAAATTTCTCTGTTAACTCGAAAAGAGCCTCATTCCCTCTTAATTTGACTGAGTCGATGATCTCTCTGGTGTCTTTTTCTACACTAACTAAGTCCAGTCTAGCTCTATTAAGAAGTTCATAGAAATTATCATCTTCAAATTCTTGAACTGTAGCTATTCTAATCAATGTGTTCGCCACTAAATTTTAGATTTCAATATTTGAGATGCCCTAATATTTCTGAATTGATTGACTTATATCTCATTGGCTTATTTGATTTGTGAGATTTGATGACTTCATATACGTTATTGAAAGTTATATGATCTGTATGGCGAAATGATGATGGCCACTAGGGAAAAAGTTGCATTTCTTGGTCCAAAAGGGACTTTTACTGAACAGGCAGCAAGATCATATTTCATAGATAATTATGAATTCATAGAGTATCGGGATATTCCTGAAGTATTTACAGCAATTTCCTCAGGTTTTGTTAAATTCGGAGTGGTTCCAATTGAAAATTCAATTGAGGGATCTGTCAATATTGCTCTGGATCTTCTTTTTGAGTCAGACTTTAAAGTCTCAGGAGAGATTGAGCAGAGGATAATTCAGAATCTTATTTCAGAAGAGAATGTGGACCTAACAGATGTAAAAAAAGTAATATCCCATCCACAGGCTATAGCCCAATGTAGAAATTTTCTAAGATTAAAACTTCCAAAATCAGAGAGAATAGAAGTCGCTAGTACATCTGCAGCTGTAAAAGCTGTAAAAGGAACAACTGATATGGCGGCGATTGGAAGCGAACTTGCCGCCAAAAGCTATAAAATGAAAATATTGTTCCCAAGAATAGAAGATAATCCAAATAACTCCACTCGATTCTTTGTATTAAGCCAACAAGAACCTGCTTCAACTGGTAATGATAAAACAACAATAATCTTCTCAGTTAAACATGCTCCAGGAGCACTCTATGACGCTCTTGGAGTTTTTGCGAGTAGAGACATTAATTTGACGAAGATAGAATCGAGGCCGACTCGTAAGAAACCTTGGGAATATGTTTTCTACTGTGGTTTTGAAGGTCATAAAGATGAAAGTCTGATCCAAGAAGTTTTGAGTGAATTAAAAGATAAGACAATATTCCTAAAGGTATTAGGATCATATCCAAAGGCTAAGATGACATAGTGTGCTTTGGATTTAACTTTACGTCAAGTGATGTTCTTATCTCCGCCGTGTAACCTTCTGGACTGCAATTTGGACTTGTTGTGGTTCTTCAGAGTATAATCTTATGCATTCGCCTCTTCTAGCATGAATTATCGAAACGAACCTTCGCTGATGATTAAGCTTGGTCCTATAACTGGGCTTTAATGGAATAATCCTTTTTCCGTCAGAATCTAGACCTTTTTTCAAGATACGGTAACGACCAGGAACAATAAGGAGAGGAGTAGGTAAGATAAGAACTGCAAGTATGAGGAAACTTATTATTGATATCCAAATACCAAAAAGAAATAACACAGAAAATAGAATCGCTAAGTCAAGCATGAAAATCAATATGGCCCTATAGATGCGCATATTGCGGTCAGTATTTTTGAGCGAATTTGAATTAGTCTCATATAATATCTCATTATCAGCCATTCTAAGTTAATCTCCTCTTCCTATTCATCCTAATTTTTTTGATCGAAATTATGTTATATGATTCAAATTCTACTCTCTTTAGATGTTCCGTTTTAATATTGAGAATAATATTGTTGGTATATTCTATTTTTATTATGCCGAGACAGATTTAAATAAGGTTCAGCATTTCTAACAGCGAGAAATCAAATAACAGGAACGGTAACTAAACTTGGCTAAGCTATTCACAAGAAGACGTGGGAGATCAGGATCCACAAGACCAGTCAGTAAAAAATTGCCAAGTTGGTGTAAATATAGAGAAGAAGAGGTTGAACCTATAATAGTAAGTCTCGCTAAGCAGGGAAATAGTCAAAGCAGTATTGGTTCTACCTTGCGAGATAAATATGGAATACCTCTAACTAAATCGATTACAGGTCAGAAAATTGGAAAGATGCTTTCAAATGCTAAACTAGCTCCGGATATTCCTGAAGATCTTAGAATCCTTCTTGATAAGGCAGAAGGCATGGCTAAACATCTACAACGTAATAGACAGGATTACGTAAATAAACATGCATTGGCCCTTGTAGAATCAAAAGTACACAGACTAGGTAATTACTATAAATCTAAAGGCGTATTACCTGCAGATTGGAAATACAAACATGTTTCGGCATCCGTTGACTAGTAATGCTTGAAACCCATCAAAAGTTTAGAATTCAAGCTGAATCCGCGGCCGAAGAAATTCTTGATTGCATAGCAAACAATTCACACTTTACTGTTAATTGTCATTATGATGCAGATGGAATAACTGCAGCAGGAATTATTGCTAAATCACTGCGCCGACAAAATGCGAATTTTCATCTGAAACTCGTTAAACAGATTGACCAGGAAATTGTTGGTACTCTATCAGATTCAATTTATGATGCTATAATCTTAGGAGATATTGGCAGTGGTTATCTGGATTTACTGAAAAATATAAAAAAATCCAAAAAAATATTCATTCTTGATCATCATCAAATAGATGGAGATGTAAACGAAGAAATAACCCAAGTTAATCCTCATTTATTTGGAATTGATGGGGGGAAGGAGATCAGTGGGGCAGGCGTTGCATATTTTGTTGCAAAGTCATTAGACAAGAAGAACATCGATTTATCACCTTTAGCGGTTGTCGGCGCTGTCGCTGATATGCAGGATAAAAATGAGAAGAGAACACTCCATAGCCTAAACTCGCTGATAGTAAATGATGCAATTGAAACAGGTCTTCTTAAGGTAGAAAGAGACCTAATCATATATGGAAGAGAAACAAGACCAATTCACAAAGCTCTATCCCATACAATGAATCCTTTCCTGCCCGGTCTGAGTGGTCGGGAAGACAACTGTTATGCCTTGCTTTCATCATTAGCGATTCCAATCAAAGATGGTGAAAGATGGAGAACTATCGTCGATCTCTCAACAGATGAAAAGAAAAAAATTTTCTCTGCGATAGTTGAACATATGACTTCGAAAGAAGTCTCGGCATCTGCAGCGATGACACTGATAGGAACGGTCTATACGCTTGTCAATGAAGATATGTGGACCTCGACACGTGACGCAAGAGAATATGCAACCTTGCTCAATGCCTGCGGAAGAATGGATAGACCCTCTCTCGGCGTCGCAATTTGTATGGGTGAGCGCGGATCGACTGTAAAGGAGGTAACCACTCTTCTCTCCGAACATAGAAAATCTCTAGCTAGTTATATTTCATTGATAACTGAAAAACCAGAAAATATTGAGAAATATGAACACCTAGCAATAATACATAGCGAAGAATTTCTTAATGAAAATATGACTGGGGCTATCTCATCATTACTCTCATCGTCTGAAACTTTTGAAAAAAATAAAGTGATAATTGTGCTGGCTAAGACTAAGAACGGTGAAATCAAACTCTCGGCCAGAGGTACAGATCAATTGATAGAAAAAGGCTTGAATTTGGGTATAATTCTGCAAACCCTTGCCAAGCGATATAACGGAAACGGAGGCGGTCATAAAATAGCTGCTGGAGCCCAAATCCCAGAATCTGACTTAAAAAATTTCCTTACTGATCTAAAAAATGAGATATCTAGGACCTTATTGGAATGAGAATTACAATAAAAATTAGACATGCAAGTCGCAAATTTGCAGAATCTGTAGCTAAGTCAGTGAGTCCAGATAATCTTAAAGCACCACCGAATGTTATTGTGAAAACTCGAGCAAGAGGAAATATAACTACTTCAATAGTAAAATGTGAACGACTTGAAACATTCATAACTACTATTGATGACTTACTCTTATGCATAGATGCCGGACAAAAGACTTTGGAGGAGGTAAAATCTGACAGAAGAACTTAGAATGCATGCAGATATCATAATTGGATTCAGCAAGGATATCACTGAAGCTAAAAATTCTATCAAAAATGCGATTGAAGAAGCGAATAATACGATAATGGTAAAAGGTATCTCTAATGGTCAAAAAAAAGAAGCTGCCAGAGTAACCAAATGGGAAATCAAAGATAAGATCTTAAAGTTAAGTATTGAATCTGGTACTCTTGTGAGAGCGACTACTGCAGCTTTAAGACTGAATAAGCATTTAACGAATATTCTTGGAAAAGAATTTAAAATCGGGTCGAGAGAATTAAGGGCTGAAATTATAACCTTTTCTATACAAAGAAAATACGAATTAGATGAGGGGCTCAAAGCAAGAATTACTGCAATTCCAAACATATTAGATGCAGAATATCAGTCCGATCGGATCAATGTAACCATAGATGAAATGACTGAACATGACCTGAAAAATAACGTTCCTGATAGGCTGATAAGTAGAGTCAAAGATATATTAGCAAAAGCTGGGACACCCGCTGCAATAGCTGAAGATGTTCTGATTGTCAAGAAAGGTACATCAAAGCAAGCTAAATTCAACAAGGATCCAGTGCAATTAGCAATAGAACTTGGATGGGTCAAGGAATTTCCAGGAAGAGGCCAATGGATCTATACGACGCCTTATACTCAATTATTTGAAATTATCAAAGGGATTCTAATCAAGGAAGTAGCACATAATTTAGCTTTTCAACCTTTCATGCTTCCAAAACTCATTCCATTAGAAGTAATGAAGAAAATGCCAGGTTATCTAGATGATATTCCGGAAGGAATGTATTACTGTTTTCCACCACCCAGAGACCCTAATGCCTTCAGTGATTTCAAAGAAAAAATGAAAATAACGAAAGAGATCTCTAAAGAGACTTTAAAGAACGCGCTCAAAGATCCAGAGTATGTCCTTGCCCCAGCCCAATGTGAAGCGTTTTGGCAATTTTATGGAAAAGAGACTCTAAGTCAAGATGATTTCCCCTTTAAACTCTATGATGCTTCAGGTTGGACCTATAGATGGGAAGGTGGTGGTGTTGAAGGTATGGTTAGAATGCATGAATTCCAAAGAATAGAGCTAACCTATCTTGGAACACCAACACAGATAGTGGAGACTCGTGAGTCAGTATTAGATAGATGTATTCTTGTAGCCGATAAACTTCTAGATATGGAATGGAGAGTCAATGCAGCACTTCCATTTTGGGCTAGAGCAGGATCAGCCGCTATAGATATTCGAAAAAGCGAAAATGTACCCGCATACGATTTAGAGGTATATCTGCCATATAGAGGGCCAAGAGATAAATCCGAATGGCTTGAGATTGCTTCATGTTTTATTCACAAATTAAAATTTGTTGACAGCTTCAGTATCCGAGAGGCTAAGAATAGAGAAACCTGGACAGGATGCACCGGTCTAGGTCTAACAAGATGGATAGCTGCTTTCCTAGCAACTCATGGATTTAAACCAGAAGAATGGCCAGAGAATATCCAAAAGAAATTTAATAAGAACTACAAATTACCGACAAGTCTTATGTGGCCTCAGAAGAGATGATTGAATGAAGATTACGTTTAAAAATACATTCTCAACTCTTTTCATAATCGAAGAGGGTAAGAACAAATATTTGTAATGAAAATTCGGGTTCCAGCAAACATTTTAAGCATGGGTATGATAGTAGCTCGATCCAATATTGAGGTCTAACGTTTGTCGAAAACTCCGAGAAGAATCCGGGACAAATGGCGAATGAAAGAATGGTACCAAGTATTTACGCCATCTTATTTTGGAGAATTGAATATAGCAAACATTCCATGCGCAGATCCATCCCACTTGCCCGGAAGAGTTGTGGAAAGCACACTATATGAAATCACAGGAGATTTCTCTCATCAATCAATTAAACTCTATTTCCTGATAAAAGAAGTCCAGGGCGAGAAAGTACAAACGATTCTCAAAAGTCATGAATATTCAGCAGATTATCTAAGAAGCCTGGTTCGTAGAGGGAGCTCCAGAATAGACGGTATCTTCAAAGTAACAACAAAGGATGGCTACACCACTAGAATATCGATCGTCGTATTCTCAAGAGGTCGAGTTAAGATAGCACAACAACATACTATCAGACAAATCATGAGACAGGTAATCGAAGAGAAAGCCAAGAATCTGACTTACGATCAACTATGCCATGATATAGTTCTTGGAAGTGTAGCTAAGGCAGGTATAGGTTCTGACATTTTCAATCTTGCCAAAAAAATTAATCCCTTACGTCACGTCGGAGTTAGGAAATCTAAGTTACTATCACTTCCTGAAAGTGCAACAGGGCCAGGGGTAATCTTAACCGAGAAGGCGCAAACTGCTTAATGCCAAAATAGGGTAAACCTCTAAATTACTGATTAGCTATTCTTTCTTTTCAGGAGAATCACTCATTAAGATGACCTAATTCTAATTCTATCTTTGAAATAATACGATTTGATGATGTGCTTTGAACTCTAAGCTATTCGGTACATCAGGAATGCGCGGTATTCCCAATGTAGATTTTACACCTGAACTCGTAATGAAACTCGGTTTGGCACTAGCAAATCTAACACATGGAAATAGGATAGCTATAGGATTCGATACGAGACTAACAAGTTCATTCATGAGTTACTTGTTATCGGCTGGAATGTTAGTTGGAGGGGCTGAAGTCAGGAATTTCGGATTAATCCCTACACCCGTTTTAGCATTTCTTACATCAAATACAAATTGTAGAGCTGGTGCCATGATTACTGCAAGCCATAATCCGTCAGAATACAACGGTGTAAAAATCTTTGATGGAGATGGAATGGCATTCAGTCATACCTTGGAAAAAAAAGTCGAAGACCTAATGGCCTTCAATAATTTACATCATGTCGACTCAAAATCTATTGGAAATGTTAAACGGATAAATTGCGTAGATAAATATACCGAAATGGTGAAGGAATCATTAACGTTAAAACGTAAATGGAGTGTCGTTATTGATCCGGGTTGTGGGGCTGCATACTCAATAGGTCCGCGTTTATTTCGTGAATTAGGATGTAAGGTTCTTACTATTAATGCACAACCAGATGGATTCTTTCCTGGGCGTCCACCTGAACCAACCCTAAAGTCCTTGCACTTACTATCACAGATGGTGAGAGAGACTGGGGCAAATGCAGGTGTGGCTTATGACGGAGATGCTGATAGAATGGCTTTGATAGATGAGAACGGCAGATTTGTTTCAATGGATCAGTTGATAGCTGCTTATGGAGCCAGACTTCTTTCACTAAAAAACAAAAAGAAAATAGTTGTACCTATAGATGCATCAATGTGTATAGAGGAAAGCATTGAGGCGGTAGATGGAAATGTTATACGAACAGCAGTGGGAGATGTTAACGTGGCTGAATCGATTGTTAAAAATAATGCGACGTTTGGTGCAGAGGCCAGCGGTGCATGGATCAATCCAGATTATTCTCTTTGTCCAGATGGAATCCTTTCTAGTCTTTTAGTTATCTCTAAGATTACTAGCCAAAAAGGTAATCCAACTCTATCAAAATTTGTCAGTTTAGCATCTAGATATCCAATACTTAGAAAAAAAATAAATTGTTCAAAAAAACTTCATTCTGAAGTCATAGAGAAACTTCAATCAGAACTATCTAATTTGATGCCGGGAAAAAGTAATATTCAAACAATAGATGGGATAAGAATAACCTCAAAGAAAGAATGGATTTTAGTCAGACCTAGCGGTACAGAACCTGTCCTAAGAATAACCGTTGAATCAAAAAGTACAAAAAAAACAGAATCGCTTATGAAGGAAGTAATAAAATTAATTGAAAATATTATTATCAAATTGTCATAAAAATTCTAACTTATACTTTTATGAAATAAAATAAAAGAAAAATATGTAGAAATGTTTGACTAAAGTAGGATCAAATGATGAGAGTGATAATTCTTGCCGCTGGCGAAGGAAAGCGACTGCACCCGCTAACAGAAAACAGACCAAAACATATGATCCCAATTGCTGGAAAACCAATAATCCACCAACTAATAGATGCTTTCAAAACTAATGGTATCCACAAATTTTCAATAGTGGTTGGTTATCTTAAAGAGAATATTATTCAATATTTATCCGATGGGAAACAATTTGGAATAGAGATAGAATATGTTTTCCAAAATAAACTCCATGGTACGGCTGATGCTCTTGCTCAAATAGAAAATAAGATTGAAGAAACAAGATTTCTTGTCTGTTATGGTGACATATACGTATCATCAGATGCAATCAGAGATGTAATCAAATCATATGATGACCACTCATTTGATGCAGCTGTAACTGTTGTACCAACAAAAGATCAGAAACAATATGGTATTGTAAAGATCGAAAATGGATATGTAAAAAAAATTGTCGAAAAACCAAAAGTTGCATTTCCAAATTCATTTGCAAACGCGGGAATATACCTCTTCGAAAGAAACATTTTCAAAGAAATTAGAAAAACTAAGAAATCTCCTAGAGGAGAACTAGAATTAACTGATTCGATAACTAATCTTAAAAAATCAGGATCAAAAATAAAATCTATATCAATCGATAGCAAATCTTGGATCGATATAGGGTTTCCATGGAATCTGTTAGATGCAAATAAGAGAGCATTACTGAATTTACAACCAAATATTGATGGTGTAATAGATGATAACTCAACAATCAATGGGGCCCTCCATACGGGACTAGCGACAAAGATACTGCCAGGAGCACGCATTGAAGGTCCAGTATATCTTGGTGACGGCTCTTTAATAGGTCCAAATTGCTACATACGCCCATATACGAGCATAGGTAGAAACGTTAAGATCGGAAATGGTTGTGAGATAAAGAACTCTATAATCTTGGATGAAACAAAAATTCCACACTTAAGCTATTTTGGAGACAGCATAGTGGGTGAAAGATGTAACTTCGGTGCTGGTACAATAACAGGTAATTTGCGATTAGATAAGAAAACTGTAAAAATGAAAATAGAAAACAAATACTTTGACAGTGCAAGAAAAAAACTTGGAATAGTAGTAGGTGATGATGTAGAAACTGGTATAAACGTGAATTTTATGCCAGGAATAACGATAGGTTCAGGCTCGAACATAGGTCCTGGTGTAAATGTTTCCAAAAACATTCCTCCAAATGTTAAACTCGTGTTGAAACAAAATATCCATACGACAAAAATGATGATACAAACAAGAAGAAAGGGTGTAACTAATGGTCGAAATCGATAAGGATGAACTTCGAAAAAAATATCCAAATCTTTGGAATGAAATCAATGGCCAGAATTCTACTTTAAAAGATTTGATAATCGAAGGAATGCAGACTGATAAATTTCGAGGATATACTCCCAATGCCATAGATTACCTTAGAAGATGTGAGAGAAATGAAGAAGCAGAAAAAACAATATCCTATTTGCTCAAGAAGGGTGAAATCTCACCTGAATATGCAAAAAAGCTCCGTAAACAACTTAAAGAGAAGGGGCTAAGGTCCTTTGGACCTAAGAAGGAAGATGGATACTATCTTAGAGAAGCAGGAATAGAATAGATGTCTTCAGAAAAAGTATGTGATACCTAGATTTATGATCAAAGCAACGAATAGCACTGCCTCGGAAAGTTTATCAAGAGATTTTATTAGAAGTAGGCCTCCATAATCATCTAAATAATGAGGGATTCACTCAAAAGATAATCACAAGGGAATGATGTTTGAGCTCATCAAATAAATCCGAAAAAGTATCACAAAGTAAAGACAAACAAAGAAAACAGACCATGCGCCAATTTGCATTTAAATGGCGCAGAGAACCAGCTATCCTACGAGTGGAGAAACCAACCAGAATAGATCGAGCAAAAAGGCTCGGTTACAAAGCTAAACAAGGTTTTGTTGTAGTCAGGGCAAGAATAAGAAGAAGTGGCGCAAGAAAAAAGAGGCCGTCATCTGGTCGAAGACAGAAAGCAATGGGCGTAACTAAAATTAAATGGAGTAAAAGTCTCCAACAAATAGCCGAAGGAAGAGTTGCCAAGAAGTATCCTAACTTAGAAGTCCTAAACTCCTATTACCTCTGGGCTGACGGAAAATATTTTTGGACAGAAGTCCTACTGATCGATACACATCATTCCTCAATAATAAATGACCCGCAAGTTAATCTGATATCCAAGACATGAAAAAGAGTAATTGTGATTTACATTGACTAACACAGAATCAATTGTCAAACAACGTGGAGCACATATAGGCACAACACGTAAAGGCAGGGGTTTTTCTGAATCTGAACTTCATGAAGCTGGTCTTTCGATACATGCTGCAATCCGATTAGGAATACGTTCAGATCCATTAAGAAGAACGAAACATCAAAAAAACATAGAACAGTTGCGGTTATTGCTAGACTCAATGGATAAAGATGCTCTAAAAATAAGAAAACTCTCTAACAAACGGTGCCGACAAACTGCCAAGCCCCATAAGGGAAGAACTGAAAGAGGATTAACTTCCTCAGGAAAAAGGACACGTGGGCTTTTAAGAACGAGAGGATTAAAGAGCACAAAAAATTACAAATACAAAAAATAAAACCGCTTTAGATTTTAAAATCCAATGAGTTGACTAGTGAGTTAACCAATGGAATTAATTATTCTGAAGCTAGGTGGGTCTATCATAACTGAGAAAAATGGCCCCCCTTCTTTTAAGAACCGACTATTTGATAAAATTGCAAAAGAGCTATCAAATTTAGAAGTAAATATGCTCCTAGTACATGGCGCAGGAAGTTACGGGCATCCTATTGCCAAGAAATATTCAATACATAAAGGTTACAGCAATCCGAGTCAGTTGAAAGGTGTAACGGAAACAAAGCGGTCAATGTTCTCGTTGACATTGAAGATCGTAGACTCTTTAATCAGACATAACGTTCCAGTAGTTCCTTTTCTTTCCTCAAGTTGCATGGTGGCGAAGTCAGGTAGATTAGTAGATGTAGAGTTGGCACCATTCAAGATACTTCTAGACATTGGTTTGGTACCGTTATGTAGTGGCGATGTTATAGCGGATGAAAAAACTGGATTCACTATAGTGTCAGGAGATCAGATAGCCATTCACTTAGCAAAAAAACTAGGTGCTGATAGAGTGATCTTCGGATGTGATGTGAATGGAATTTTTGACTCTGACCCAAAAACGAATCCCACAGCAAAACTAATAGAGAGACTTACTTTGGATGACTTGAGAGACATGACCTTTCTAGGTGAATCTTCAACGACAGATGTGACGGGGGGAATGTCAGGAAAACTAAAAGAATCACTTGATTTTGTTTCATCAGGCGGAGAAGTAATCATTATGAACCTCAATGAGCCACAGAATCTTACCAAATTATTAAATGGCGATGAAGTGCCATGCACACGTTTAATTCCAAAATAAAAAGAAATCTGTGTTTATCAACTAAGATTAATTATTAACATCAAAAGGTCTCTTATGTAGACAAGGTTGAACGAGTTTCTGAGGTTATAAAATTGAAAACTATCAACACGTTGCGAAGAATGGCGAAGTTAATTGATCCAATCATGGTTCAATACCTAAAAAAAGGTGCTGACAGAAATTTCGTTCCAATAGTTAATTATCAAGTTAAAACCGGTGGAAAGCGCGTTAGAGCTGCACTAACAATTCTTTGTTGTCAAGCGTGCAAAGGTAGAATTCAAGATGCTCTCATACCAGCAGCAATGATCGAACTCATTCATAATTATTCACTCATAATGGATGATATTATTGATCACGGCGATCTAAGAAGAGGCTTACCAACTGTTAGAGCGAAATACGGAGATCCTCAAGCATTACTTGCTGGTATGTTTCATAGGGAAATAATTGGGGAGATGGCCCTTGATTCTCCTCAATCAAAGGAAATTCATGCTCTGATGGTAAATGCAATAAAAGTTACCATAGAAGGAGAACGACTAGATATTCTATGTGAGCAAGCTGGAAGAACTGATCAGTACATGCTAAAGAACCGCTATCAGAATATGACGCTCAAACTATATTTTAACATCATTAAGAAAAAAACAACAGAACTCATAAAAGCAGCATGTTTAGCTGGTGCGATATCTGCCAGAGCAACAAAAATCCATAGAAATGCTATAGCAAAATATGGAGAGAAAATTGGTTTTGCATTTCAAATTATAGATGATTTCTTAGATATTTATGGTGAGAAAACAGGAAAACAAAAGGGTAAAGATATTATCGAACATAAGATGAACAATGCCGTTATTGTCTATGCTTTATCAGACATGAATCAAAAACAGCGTAAAAGGTTTATAAAAATTCTTCAAACGAAACGTTTGACAAAAGACAAAATTAGAGAAGCGATGGCCCTTCTAGAGTCAACGAACACAAAAGTGAGAGTTCTACAACTAGCAAATGATCTGGTTGCTAATGCAAAGAAGAGTCTTAAGGTTCTTCCTGAAAGTACTGCAAAAAATGATCTTCAAGAGCTTGCTGATTTTGTGGCAGCACGTCTTTATTGAACTTTTATTCAAGAATATTAAATTTTTAATTTGATTATGTGACCAAAATAATTACTAAGATCTATTAATTTCAAATCAAAGACTCACAAGAGCCGAAGGTGTCCCGTCACATCATCAATTAATTTAGTTGGTCCAGGACCTATAGCTATACAAGTCACAGTGTTAGATGGCAGTTGAGTTAATCCTCTGTCTTGTATGATTGTCACTGACAAATCAAGTTTTGATGCTTTGGATCCTAACTTTTTTATTTCATCTAATGAGCTTACTTTCAAAACAACTTTGCACTGTCCTTTTCGGATCCACTCCTTCCACAAACTCCGGTTTTCTTTTCTTACAATTTCAGATCCTTCAACGGATGCATGACCAACCTGTGCGGCGATTTTACCTTTCCCCATTTTGAGATCCTGTCGAACAACTATGGCCATCTTGTACGGGGTAATTGAACATGAATCTATTCTGGTCAAATCTTAGCTATCTCCTAGTTTAATTTCAGAGATTTCAATCGGTTTATCTTTTTTAATATCAATAATATTGAGTGAGTGACCAAATCTTCCCCTAGTTCTTATGCTAGATGCAGTTGTTGCATTAACTAGTAAAGTGTTGTTGATTCGTAAAACTCTCCTAACATGCCTGTGTCCCATCAAGATCAAATCAACATTATATCTTAGAACCATGTCGAGAATGTCTCCAGCATCCTCAAGTACGTTCATCTCCCGACCAGCATAAGGAATTGGTATTAAATGGTGGTGAAAAATCAATATCTTTACAGTGTCTTCTGATAAGCCTCCTAATTCTTCCTCTAAATAGCTTTGTCTTCTTCTACCCAATCGTCCCTCATCCCTGTCAGGCTCAGGGCTATTAAGAATGAAAAATTTCAAATCTTCCATTTCGCTTTCAAATTCTAAAGGACCGATCATTTCACGAAAGAGAGATTGGCCATAATTTCTCTCATCGTGATTTCCCGGTGCGATGATCATCTTAGGTTTGATCGCTTTCAATTTTTCAATAGCAAATTCGTAATCTGCTAGGACTCCATTGTCAGTAAGATCCCCAGTATGAACCACAATATCTGGAGCCGGATCAAGTCCATTGATAATCTTTGCTGCATGGTCAAATCGTTTTTCCATAAATTGTCCAAATTTAGAAATGTGTGTATCTGAAATCTGTACAATTCTATAGCTTTGGTTTTTCACAATTTATTACCTCTAAGATTATTCTCTTCTCAAATACCTCTGCTAATAGAATATTCTTGAAAGTGTTGATTAAGATGTCTAGAATATGCTATTTACGTCTTAGATTACGAAACAAAAAGGAATCCTTTTTTAAATCTCGCTCGTCAAAAGGTCTAGTAACATGTTAGATAACGATCTTTGTATGAAATTCTTCATGTTTGAATATTTACAATATTTGAATTGAGAATTACGGGGATTCATAAAAAATGAGTGAGATGCCTTTAGGAAAGGTTGTTTCTATTGAATTGAGTGCAATAGCACATGCGACTGAAAACCTTGAGGCTGTTGAGAAAGCCATGCGAAATATTTTACCTTACGAAATATGTGAATCCAAACAATTTACAAGACGATATCTGAAAGGACATCACGGAAATCCTATCACCACTTTGAATCTAAATATTATCAAAAAGGATGAAACCAAATTGATTCTTGAGAACCTATTTCGGTTAATGGATCAAATTGAGAAAGAAAAGTTGATATTGGAATTCGAGAATTTTCTAGATGATAAGGAAAATCTCTACTTAAGGCTAGACAAACAGAAAGCACACGGAGGAAAGCTTACACTCACAAGTAAGGATCCCGTTAGACTCAAAATAAAGACTGAGGTGTGGCACTCTACGCCTCAAAAAGTTAGAGAGATCTTCTATAAACTAGGAATGTCAGAATGAGAGTATTTGTAGATATCAACATAAAACCTCCTGTTGAAGACAAATATGTGCAAGAAAAGATGGCTAATCTTGCTCATCAGATAGGATTATCAACTGTCTGTCTGCGGTTCAAGCAAAATACTCCCTCAAATGAGATCAAATCTTCCGCCAAAATATTCAGCAGTGTTGGTTTAGATGTTGCAATAGGACTTGATATATTTGCGAGTTCAAGAAAACAACTTCTAAAGCAACTAAGTACATCAAGACGTCTATTCGAAATACTAGCTGTCAATTGTAAAGATACAAAAACAGCTATGGTAGCTGCGCATGATCGACGTGTCGATCTGATCTCGTTAGAAAGTATAAGATCAATCAGGACAAAACAATCTATTATTAAAAGTTGTAGTACAAATATTGAACTTGAACTTATGAGAATTATAATGCCTTCAGGAAGAACTAACCTAGAACAAATTAATTATTTTAGTCGCGAGATAGAACTTGCAAATCGCTATAAAATTAATATCGTTGTTTCAAGTGGATCAAAAGGATTACTATCATTGCGAGCACCAAGAGATATGGCAGCACTTGCTAATACTCTAGGTCTATCAAAAGAACGCTCCTTGGATTCCGTATCTAAAATTCCAATTCAGATAATAAAGGATAACCGGAATAAACTTTTCAATAATCTAATAAAATTTTCGTAAGGTAAGATAACAAATGTTAAGAACCTCTTGGAGATACCTACTTCTTAGAGTTCCAAGTGAACAGAATGTTTCAGAAAATGATCTTAAATCTGCGCTTTCTGAAACAATTGAAGAATTTTTTGGTATTATTGGTCTCTCACAAATATCACTAAAAATCATTAGATATGATTCATCTAAAGGCAGGGCGATAGTCAGATGTCGCACAGAGTCAACAGAAATGCTTAGATCTTCTATTGCCTTATTAACCAAAATTTCTGGTAAATCCGGATCAATCTCGACAATAGGTGTTTCAGGTACAATTAAATCTTTGAAATTGAAATAGTCTGAAAAAATATGGCAATATAAAATTGAAATCTATTATTCCTTTACTTGAAATTCTAGGTTTATTCCCATCGGATTTCAGATTTTCTAATGAGGCCATAAATAAGAAACGCTGCACCAATAATAGCTAATGGATAGCCCGCTTGTTTCAATATATTTTCTTCTCTAACCTCTTCGACTTTAGTCTCAAAAATATATTTACCAGAAAATATTATTGCTTTTTTGTATGTGGGGTCTTCTCTATTATCGAACAATAAATAATATGTTTCATTTTTCTCTGGAATGAATGTCTCATTAAATCTAGATACTTTTTCTTTTCGTATTACATATTCTATATCCTTCTCTCCATTTTTCCATTTCTGATATTCACTACTGTTCACAATGGAAAAATCAATTTGACCACTTTCATTGGAGTCTGGAATCGAAATCTTACCTTCAACATTAACAACCCATCCTTGTTCGAGATAAATTTCTCTAGCAACAAAGTCTCCAATTGAGGGAATTCTCTCGTTATTGAACACTATTTTCGTTTCATCTTTGGCCACTTCTACTGTATAAGTAAAAGCGCCGAAATTTGCCAATAATAAGCCTACGATTAAAATGGCGAGTCCACCAAAAGTTGGTCCAGCTCTCATTTCTCATTTTCTCCATCAAATTACTAGTTTAATTCAATTACTCTGATGTCAAATATACCAGATAATTACATATATCAAAATACATGTTTTACGTTTTCTACTCTTGAAATAGTCAAGTATCTATTCTGTTCAATTTCTCGGCCTATTATAGAATATTAATTAGCACTAATAGCGCGTTCTGTGTCACAATAATGAAGTTAGAGATTGGATGATGTCCTGCAAAAGGTTTTAGTAGAGCTGATTATATTTCGATAGAAAGGTTTCTTGGCTAGGTGTAAGGTTTGTCGATGTTTGCTGCTCCGGGAGCATATGACCGTGCGATCACGGTATTTTCACCAGATGGTAGACTTTTCCAAGTTGAATATGCATCAGAGACTGTGAAGCGAGGCGCAACTGTCTTAGGTATATCCTGTAAGGGTGGTGTAGTCTTGGCGGCAGAAGAAAGGGCAGCCTCTGTACTTCAAGATCCAGAATTTATGTGGAAGATCTTCCAAATTGATGAGCATATAGGCGTTGCTGTGGCTGGATTAAGTTGTGATGCACACACGCTTGTTGACCAAGCTCGAGTCTATGCACAAAGTAACAGGCTAATGTATGATGAACCAATTGATGTCGAGATGTTGACAAGAAGGATCGGGGAAATAGAACAGATGTATACTCAACATGGTGGAGTAAGACCCTTTGGCTTATCAATGGTTTTTGCTGGAGTTGATAGGAAAGGCAGTAGAGTGTTCTGGACAGACCCTAGTGGTGCCTATTTAGCTTATAAAGCATGGTCGATTGGAGCTGGTGGCGATGCTGCAAACGAAGTTCTTGAAGCGGAATACAATGACGATCTTACTCTTGATGAATCGATTGTTTTAGCACTAAAATGTATGTCAAAAGTTCTCGAAGGTAAAGCCACTTCACAAAAAATTAGGATGGCTATAATTCCATCAGACACAAGGAAATTTAGACGATTATCAAACGATGAAACAGAGAAATATCTTAAGAAACTTGAGCCATCAAAAAAGGCTCAACAGAAATGAGCGGCAAATTCACAACTGCAAGAATAACGGTCGGCGGCGAACACTTCGAAATACTAGTGAAGCCAGATCTGGCTCTCGACTATAAAATGGGTAAAGACATTGCAGTGAGTCAGATTGTAGCAATTGAGGAAATATATTCAGATGCTAATAAGGGCACGAGAGCCTCATCAGATAAGCTTCAAAAGAATTTTGGAACTATTGAGTCTATTAAAGTTGCAGAGGAGATAATTAAGCGGGGAGAGCTCCAGTTAACTACGGAGCAGAGGCGTCAACTTGTAGAAGATAAGAGAAAACAGATAGTCTCTTTTGTATCGAGAAATTGTATTGATCCACGAAGCGGAGCGCCACATCCGCCCTTAAGGATTGAGCAAGCCCTGTCTCAGGTTAGAATATCAATAGATCCTTTCAAGAGTGTTGAAGAACAGTCAAAATCTGTAATCGAGCTATTGAGACCTATCATCCCGATAAAAATGGAACAGATGCGGGTCGCTGTCAAGATACCTGCCGAATACGCTCCAAGGGCTTATGGTGCTCTAAAGAATTTTGGAGTAATTACGAAAGAGTCGTGGCAATCTGATGGCTCTTGGGTTGGTATGTTGGAAATGCCAGCGGGATTATATGGTCCATTTATCGAGAAATTAGGAAAATTGACTCAGGGTACGATACAATCAAAAGTGATTAAGTAGTTAATTATTTTTGATGATTTAGTTAAACCATCAGTGTCTACCATTATGCTCGCAGCAATCTGACTCTAGTCAATATCTTGTAGGAATTAATGCGCTGTTTAAATCAATTCATAGAAAGATTTAGTAAGGTCAGACTGAGAACTAAGCTGAGTCTGTGAGTCAAGAGGGAAAAGTAGTATTTTAGCTACATGACTAAATACAAAACTGACTAATGTAAAAGTAAGATGACTAACAAATCTCCCTTTTGACAAGAATGTAATGTGAGAACGCTTGGGGAAATTCGGTAAAAAATGCGTTTGAGTAGATGCTCTTGACAATACTGGCACAAAAAAAACAACTGGTCATACCAGGTGAATTGGTAGCCAAAGGTGAATATGATCCAGATCTGAATGTTTACAAAGATGGAGAAAATATCTACTCCACGATGATTGGTATCTTCGAATCTCGAGGAAATCGCATTTCAGTTGTTCCGCTCAAGCATTGTTATTTTCCTTTTGTTGATGATATCATCATTGGAAAAATAATTGATGTGGGAATGTCTGGCTGGTCTGTCGATATTAACTCCCCATATTTGGCTCTTCTTCCTGCAACAGAGTTCGGAGCAAGACAAAATTATCCGAAAAGGAGAGAGACTACACAATCGCTGAAAGTTGGAGATTTAGTCAAAGCAAAAATAATTGCTTTTGATAGATCTAGAGATCCATTGCTGTCAGCCAGAGATAGAGGGCTTGGAAAAATAACTCATGGAAGAATGATTAAAATTACTCCCTCTAAAATTCCTCGGCTAATAGGAAAAGAGGGATCTATGATCAACATGTTGAAAAAAGAGAGTGCATGTTCATTGTCAGTTGGTCAAAATGGAATAGTACTGGTAACATGTAACTCTCCTAAAAACGAAGAGGTAATTGTAGAATTGATTAAGATGATTGAGCAAGAGGCACATACACAAGGTCTCACAGATAGAGTTTCTGAAGTAATCAACAAAAAACTCAGGGGTGTAAAAACTGGTAAAGCCTGATCCTTCTAAAAAATTGATTGATGATAAAGGAATGAGATCAGATGGTCGTCGACCAGATGAACTCAGATCAATAAAATTACAGGTTGGAGTTCTCGATAATGCAGATGGTTCTGCATACATTGAACAAGGAAAGAACAAGATTATAGTTGGTGTCTATGGACCGAGAGAGATACATCCAAAACATTTGATAATCCCCGACAGGGCTGCTATAAGATGTAGATACCGAATGGCACCATTCTCGGTTGGAGAGAGAAAGCATCCGGCACCATCAAGACGAGAGATCGAAATATCGAAGGTGATCAGAGAAGCTCTAGAGCCTTCTGTTTTATCTGAATACTATCCTCGAACTGTAATTGACATATTTATAGAAGCACTCCAATGTGATGGTGGAACTAGATGTGCAAGTATAGTAGCCGCTTCTCTCGCTTTGGCAGATGCTGGAATTCCTTTAAAGGAACTAGTTTCATCATGTTCAGCTGGAAAAGTTAACGGTCATGTGGTTGTTGATCTCTATGATCTGGAAGACAAATATGGTGAAGCAGATCTACCTATCGCTTTAATGCCAAATCAAAATTTTGTAACTTTAATCCAAATGGATGGAAAACTAAGCAAAGAAGAGTTTGATAAAGCATTTAATATGGCGTTAGAAGGATGCAGAAAAATCAGAAATCTCCAGAACGATGCTCTAAAACGAAAATATAAACTTGAATCAGATACTGAAAAATCAAAAGATACCAAGGAGGAAGCAAAGTAATGTCAACAACACATCATTCATCTGAAATCCTAACACTTGAGCGTGATCATATTATCGATCTAGCTTCAAAAGGTAAACGAATCGATAATAGGGCACCTATGGACTATAGAGAAATAAAAATTCAAACCGGAATAATAGAAAAGGCAAATGGGTCTGCACAAGTTGACATTGGAAAGACCAAAGTAATTGTGGGTATCAAGATCGAGGCTGGAACACCTTTTCCAGATACGCCAGATGAAGGAGTTCAAACGGTTAATGCTGAATTGACGCCTATAGCACATCCAACATTTGAATTAGGTCCTCCAGGCGAAAACTGCATAGAACTTGCCAGAATTGTAGACCGAAACCTTAGAGAATCAAAAGCAATAGATCTAAAAAAATTGTCGATAATTCCAGGTAAAAAAACATTTGTTGTTTTCGTTGACTTAAACATACTTGATCATTATGGTAATCTCATTGATGCCTCAACTTATGCAGCCTTGTCAGCACTTCTTACAAGTAAAATAAATGAATACGAAGTCAAAAATGAAGAGTTAATCATCAAAGAGAGTCAGCAACCATTACCGATGAATGATCATCCTATTCCTATTACATTTGCAAAAATAGGAAAAACCTTGATGTTGGATCCCAACATCCAAGAAGAAAATGCCATGAGCACAAGACTGACTGTTGGCATAGATAAGGAGGACTGTGTTTGTGCAATGCAAAAGGGCGGTCAAGGAGAGTTTGAACCAAGTGAAATCGAATCAGCAGTAGAGACTGCTATTCAGAAATCTAAAGAGATTAGAAAAATCATAATGGAGGCAACACGATAATTGCCAAAAATGAGAAAGACCCGTCTGGGCGGTGGATTAGCAACTCGATATGGAACTGCTCCAAGAAGAAGACATATAGATATTCTTGTACGGTTACGAAAAAAACATGAATGTCCAAAATGTAGAGTCAGAGCTGCTCGAAGACTCAGTGTTGGATTATGGCAATGTCGCCGGTGCGGCAATCAATTCACTGGAGGAGCTTACTCTCCATTTACAAAGGTAGGAGAAGTAGCGAAAAGGGCAGCTGCCAGTGCGACTCCTATGATTACGACCTCAGAATTGATGGAAGAAGAAACAACCTTAGTCTCAGAAGCTGAATCTGAGAAACCGAAGAGGAAAAGAAGCCGAAAGAAGACTGGTGACTCTGAAAAGGAAGAGGCTAAGTGATAACTGTAACTACAGGAAGAAATCCATCACAAAACACTAGAAAATTAGTAAAAGAATTGGTAAAGATACTTCCCAATGCAAGGAAATTAGTAAGAGGCAAAATGCCTCTGAAACAACTTATAGACAACATGTACGATTCTGACGTTACACGTCTAATTATGGTATATAGAGGGTTTAATTGTCCTATCCAAATAGAATTCATGCGTAGAAAAGAGACTCAACTTAAAAGTTCTAATCCAACTCTGATTGTACGGCATGTTAGATATTTCCCTGAATCAAAAAAAGGTAAAAGAATAAAGTTACAATGTCTTACAATAACTTCAAAACAAGATATCAAATTCGCAGAATTGTTATCTGATTTCCTCCAGATACCAATAATAAAAGATGATGACAAAATTTGTGAATTCTCATTAAATATATCAAGGAAAGAGAACAATGATTTGATACTTTCAATTGTAAATCTGAAAACAAGAAGAATCGAAAGATTTGAAATTATAATTAAAGAACTTAAATTGTGATTGGATTTGAATCGTATTGAAAAACCTTTGAAGGCAGATATAGTTATTCCATTTGATTCAGCTAAAAGTTTACAGGCTATTCATAAAGCAATAGTGGTAGACCAAAAACACCAGCCGAATAAAAAAGCATCAGTGAGAACCATAATACAAAAACGAGAATTAATAATACACATAAATGCAGATGATATCCCTTCTCTAAGGGCAACACTAAACTCTAATCTGAGAGTCCTACTAGCTTGGAAAAGAATTGCTGAAGTAATAAAAAAACGAATTATCATAAAAAGAGATTCCTAACTTCCCTTGAATAGTGTAGGGAACTATCTGTAAACAATTTTTGGGAATGAAATCTAAATGAATCTGAAGAATAGTGTTGGAATAACGGCTTTAGTTATCGGTGCAATTCTAATAATGTATTCCGCCTATAATGTGAATGAATTACTATTTCTGGAAGGAAAGACAAGCGAAACTGATATTCCGTTGTATAGCAGTACTGTGGTTTTTCCAATCTTTCTAGGAATTCTATTTACTATCGACGGGTCAATAATTTGTGGATTGTCAAGGAGGTCATCTCTAATTTTCCACTTTTTCGCAAATTTGATTTGGGTCCTAGCCAGTTATAGATTATTTCTAGTGTTACTAGAACCCTTAAGCTCACGCTTGGTATTCTATAGAATCTTCATATTCTTCACGGTTGCAATTTTACTATTTTCTATAGGGGCTATAGTGAATTTTCTGCCAAAATCGAACAATACACAATAGAAACAATTCAATCTTTAATCCCCATTTGGATTTTCATAATATGTTTTAACGTGCACTTGAGCCAGTTTTTTAAAGTTCAGCTAGATTCATATAAGGTTGTTAAAGCATAAGCCGTAATCATACATTCGGAGATGACAAATGATTGGAAAAAGAATCTGAACTTCCACCTGAGATAAGAGAACAACTTACACGATTTCAACAGCTTCAACAAACGCTACAAGCAATTGTAACTCAGAAACAACAGCTTGAACTTGAAAAGGCGGAGATTGAGAAAGCGTCTAGTGAACTTGAAAAATCTGCCGAGGGTGCAACTGTATACAAGAATGTTGGAAACATTCTGATAAAGAGTGAAAGACAAAAACTATTGGATGAACTCAAAGAGAGACGAGAATTAAATGAGACCCGTGTGACAGTTCTTGGTAAGCAAGAAGAAAGAACGCGAACAAGACTTACTGAATTGCAGAAAAAAATTCAAGGTAAAATCGGATAGCACGAACAAATCCAAATGATATAGCTGAGTGAAAGTTTCGGAAAACGAATATATTGAACTTAATAGGCCACCGACAGAAAAAGAATTAGAAATAATATGTGACTCAGCTGAGGATGCTGCTCGAAAAATCATTTTTAAAAAGATTGATTCAAAACAAATAACCGACCTAGATATAACGGTTGAGTCCCATGGTGATAAGCCATTAACTCTTATCGTTGATATTTCTATAAGTCCTAGAAATTCGAATGATGAAATAACTAAATTGATTGACGTCGCATGCGACGAAGCGTTAAGGGTAGCTGAAATGAAAGTGAAGGAGCTTAAAATTGCGTAAGTTTACGAAGATAGCTCATATTATAAAAAAAGCTAGAAAAATTGCCATTCTAACTCACGCAAACAGTGACCCTGACGCAATATGTTCAGCTTTTGCATTGAAACAGCTACTAAAAAAAATTAATCCTGAAACAAAAATAATCGTAGGGGCGCCTGAAGGAACAAACAAGATCTCAGAAAAAATAATAAAAAGATTCAGATTAACTGTTGAATCTCAACCAAGTTTAGATGATGTCGATGTAATATTTACCGTAGATACCAATAATTTGAAACAACTAGGAAAAATATCTAGTGCAATAGAAACATTTGAAAAATCAATAATAATAATTGACCATCATTATCCACATCCATCAATGGAAAAATTATCCAAACTAGAGTTCTGTGATAAATATTCTCCTTCAACATGTGAAATTATTTATGAATTGTATAATCACTATAAAATCAAGCCAACAAAAAAAGTGGCCGAAATCTTAATTGTTGGAATATTATGCGAAACAAGACATCTGAGGTTAGCAACTTCACAGACTATTCTAATAATTTCAAGTTTAATTAAACAAGGAATAGAGATTGAGAAACTTCGTGATATACTCGAGATAAAAATGGATCAATCGGAAAGATTAGCCAGACTTCGAGCAGCACAGAGAGTAAAAATTTCATCTTTAGATGGATGGATAATTGTGAGCACAAATGTCGGATCGCATCATGCCTCTGCAGCTCGAGCACTAGCTTTTCTTGGTGCGGATCTGGCGATGGTTGGCAGTTCTGATAAAGATCGATTAAAGATCAGTTTTAGATCAAAGGAAGATTTTTCTCAAAAATCTAGTATTCATTTGGGTCGAGATTTAGCAAAGCCACTTGGTGATTATGTTAAAGGGACAGGTGGAGGACATTCTCTTGCAGCTGGGGTTACTGGATTCGGTGAAGTAGAGGATGCCCTGAAAAAAGCTTCAGAAATATTGAAAGCAGCTCTAAGTAAAAATAAAAAGTGAACAAATTCGGTATGAATTACTTCAAAATGATCATACATAAATTGATTTAACAAATCTGAAACTAGCATACGAGACTTGGTGTCCAAATAATTGCCAGTGATTGAAGTAAAGAATCTGACTTTCACTTACACTGGATCGAACAAACCTGCAATAAAAAATATTAATTTCTCTATAGATCAAGGTGAATTTGTAGTGATCACTGGTCCAAGTGGATGTGGTAAAACTACACTCGTTAGATGTTTCAATTCACTCATACCAAGTTTCTACAGAGGAGAAATATCTGGAAAAATCAATGTTCTAAATTTAGACGCATCAAAATCGAATACAAGTACTTTAGCTAAAAAGGTCGGCTTTGTTTTTCAAAATCCAGAAAACCAATTATTCTCACTCTCGGTGGAACGTGATGTAGCTTTTGGTCCAGAGAACTTGGGGCTTAAGAGAGATGAAACTAGACAACGTGTAGACTGGGCAATGAATATTGTCGGAATAGAAGATCTAAGAGAAACTGCACCATACGAGCTATCTGGTGGACAACAACAGCGAGCGGCAATAGCTTGCGTTCTAGCTATGAAACCAGAGATAATAGTGTTAGATGAACCCACTTCATTTTTAGATCCTCTATCCTCATACCAAATACTAGAAGCAATAGCTGAGCTTAGAGATACAGTCGGAATAACAATAATCCTTATCGAACATAGACTTGACCTTGTCTCAAAATATGCAGACAGAATAATGATCATGGATGACGGTCAAATAGTTTTGGAAGGGCCCCCTTCAAACGTCTATAGTGAAGAAGCAAAACTATTGGGTGTTGGAATACCGAAGGTCTCAATGTTATTCAATCTCCTAAAAAAGGATGGGTATGATCTAGGAGAGACACCCGTCACTATAGAAGAAGCCTCACAAAAGATAAGGAAATGTTTCCAAAATGATTGAGGTCAAAGGTCTCCATTTCAGCTATGATCGCAAGGAAGTATTAACCAATGTTGACTTAAAGATCCATGATGGAGAATTTGTAGCTGTCATGGGGGAGAATGGGGCTGGGAAGACCACACTCGTTAAGCATTTCAACGGACTACTAAAACCGAATAAGGGTGAGGTCTTAGTCGATGGGAATTCAACCAAAGATTCGACAGTAGCATCACTATCAAGAAATGTAGGTCTTGTATTTCAGAACCCTGATCACCAACTCTTTTCAGAGACGGTTTTTCAAGAAGTCTCATTTTCGATGAGAAACTTTGGCTATTCGGAGGAGATAATAAGTAAGAGAGTAAACTTCATTCTTGAAACTTTAGATCTAAGCTCCTATGCGGATACTTCCCCCTTTATGTTAAGTGGGGGAGAACGGAAAAGAGTGGCTTTAGCCTCTGTTCTTGTTTCTGACCCTAAACATATCATTTTAGATGAGCCTACAATAGGTCAAGATTTTCATCAGAAAGATAAGCTTAGAAATTTCATAGTGCAGATGAACTCTCAAGGTAGAACGGTAATAATTGTAACTCATGACATAGAGTTTGTAGTTGATTGTAAACCTAGAGTAGTCCTTCTTTCAAAGGGGTCAGTCTTAGCTGATGGCAGTTATGATTCGATTTTCTCAAATACCGATCTAATTGACAAAGCTTCACTGATGTCTCCTCAGATAAGTCTCCTCATGTCATCTTTAGGAGACCTCAATTTTGATCCGAAAATAATGGATCTCTATCAGGCAAAAACGGTTCTTGAAGGGAAGCTGAAGAATTGTCTCTGAAATTGTTTGAAGGATTCAAATTCACTCATATGACTACTCCAATACATAGAATGGATCCTCGACCAAAGTTTCTCATTGCAGTAACGATTTTTATTATGTCTCTTCTTTCGATGAATATTCTAGTTCTATTAACACTCTTCTTGGTTCAGATACCAATCATTTATGTGGCAAAATCATTTCACCGCTGGTTTAATTCTATTAAGGCAGGAGCCGTTTTGGCATCTTTGATATTTGTTATGAACTTTATCACAGGGTCAACGTTGGTATTTTCACTTACAATGACTTTACGATTCCTAGTTCTAATATCAGCTTTCTCCCTATTTTTTATGACTACCTCTCCAGATGATCTAGGTTTAGCGCTGGAAAAAATGGGCTTACCATATATGCTGAGTTTCACATTTACAACCGCGGTAAGGTTAGTACCAACAGTTGCTTTAGAAGCACAGACTATTATCGATGCTCAAAGATCCCGAGGATTAGAATTAGATAAAGGAGGAATTGTTAATAGAATTAGAAAATACATTCCCATTCTTATTCCGTTGATTGTTTCTGCTATCAGAAGGAGTACCGAGTTGGCTGAGGCTCTAGAATCTAGAGCTTTCGGAGTTACACAGAAACGTGAGCCGTTAACAGTTTTGAAGATGAAACAATCAGATTATTTGGTAGCCGCAACAGTGTTTCTTACTTTACTTATAGGGGTATACCTCCAAATTTCAGTTTCCCTACCTAATTTTGATAATAATATAACAATGCCACCGATCTGGCAATTTTGGGATTAGCGCGTGTTTAGTAAAAGTACTTTGAATTATCTACGCAAGAATGCAAGGGAGAATAAATCATTTAGA
This sequence comes from Candidatus Bathyarchaeota archaeon, assembly GCA_007050885.1. The sequence goes on along the minus strand of SMYQ01000005.1, from coordinate 76 downwards.
GCCTATGAGCGCGCGCTGAGAGCATCCAAATTTGAATTGTGGTACTTTAAACTGTACATTACAAAAAATAGTGGAG
>SMYQ01000214.1 GCA_007050885.1 Candidatus Bathyarchaeota archaeon | reverse complement strand
GGCGCTTATACCCCATTTGCGACATTGTTTTTAGTGACAGGTATTATTCTAATATCTTTTAGCTTGTTTTTCGTGGTAAAGGGGTTCCAGGCTTTTCCTAAAAGTTAACCGAAGTGAAGAATATACTTCAATTGTTAGGGAAGATAATGACTTAAATCGATGTATCAAATGACCATCAAGTGTGGTATCTCAAATTGAAAACGCTGATTGTGTATGGAACGCGATATGGCGCTACTGCGGGAACGTCTGAAGAAATCGGCAAAGTCCTTCGAGAAGAAGGCTTTGAGGTCAAAGTGGTCGATGCCAAGAAAGACAAGATCCGAGATATCAAAGAATACGAATTGATTATCATTGGTAACGGAATGAAGTTCACGGGGTGGACATCAGAAGCTAAAGGATTCCTACGCAGGTTTGCTAAAGAGCTAGCGAGTAAGAAGGTAGCTGTCTTTGTTTCCTCGGCTGCCCAGCTGCTCCACGAGCACAAGGGCGAACAGGAGAAATTGGAGGAGGCGTGGACTAAATATCTTGTCGAAGAAATTACGAAGTATGAATTGAACCCGATTGCGATGGCAATTTTCGGAGGTTGGGTGAACCCGGAGAATATGGGGTGGCTGGATAAGAGAATGGCCAAGTTCTTCATTGAAGAACTAGAAGCTGTGGGTATCAAAGGGGAAAACGGAATCTATGATACTCGGGATTGGGATGCCATTCGAAAATGGGCTAAAGAGCTTGCCCAAAAAGCTCGAGCATAATGGTTAGGTTGAAGAAATATCGTCAGGGTCGGTCAGAACGACGATGGACATCCGTGAGTACCAATTATCAGATATCCCCGCCATCTTAGAAATTTCTAGGCGTACGTGGGGAGGCTATGATCAACTCCCCTACGAACTAGATGAACTTATAGCAAATCCGAATTCTTTCCTTTATGTTATCGAATACAAGGGTCGTATTGTCGCCTTTGCGAACCTCAATGTCATCGATGGGGGAAAGACTGGCTGGCTAGAGCATATGCGTGTTCATTTCCGGTACCGAAAGAGGGGCTTCGCTTGGGCAATGACGCAGCACCTGTTGGCTGAAGCTGAGGCACGAAATCTCAATCGAGTACGACTCACTACTGCCATTGAAAACGAGGCTACCCGCCAAATCGCAACCCAGATTGGAATGCACCAAGTCCTACAAATGAAACTTTTTTGGAAGGGGAACTATCGGGGAATACGATGGAAGGACGACTCTGTTCCCATTCGAGCGTGCAACTCGGATGAAGCCTACGACTTTCTTAATGCTAATCCAGATCTAACTACTGATGGTATTGTTGTCTACTATTGGCATGCGTTCGATTTAACCAGGGAGCTCTTCTCGTCATTGAGCAACAAGTTTCGGTTCTGGAGAACCGAAGAAACGGGTCAAGGAGGGGCGTTGGCCTTCGGTTATAGTCAGATCTTCCACGATGCGCCAATGTGGGCTTCAACGATTTACGCATTAGATGTCCCTTCATTCTATTCAGCACTCTCGCATCAGCTTCAAGTAGCAAAGGAGGAGCAGGCTGAGGGCATGCTGTGTTTTCATTCCCCACCATTTCAAGCGGGTGGGGAGATTCCCGGATTGAAAAGGGGCACATTTGCTAGTTCGCTAGTGCTGTTTGAGAAACGGCGACCCTTTCTTAGTCTACAAAAATGAGTGTCCCATTCCAATAACTAAAAAGGACGTATTTAGTAGAACTCAATAGTTTCTCTTCATTGGAGATGTTATGTGAATGGCTGATGCACAAACTGCTTCAACATTAACTCTTGTTGCAGGAATCCTTCAAATTGTTTTCAGTATGATCTTCATTGTCCTTGGTGTTGTGGCATTCAGCTTCATACTTTGGCCGTTGATGTACGACCCCT
>SMYQ01000110.1 GCA_007050885.1 Candidatus Bathyarchaeota archaeon | reverse complement strand
TCCTGCGGAAGGTATTGTTATCCGTCCGAAGAACCCATTGTTCAGTACGGTGATGAATAAGACATGGTCTGGGAAGATCATTAACGATCTTTACAAGGAAACTGAACCTGCTAAGGTCATTGCCAAGGGATCAGAAGAATGAGCTACAACCTTTTCCTAGACGATTCTCGGAACCCACGAGATGTAAAGTGGGTTGAGCTTCCTTTGGTCGCATGGACCGTAGTAAGGAACTATCGCGAGTTTGTGGAAACCATTCAGCGTGATGGAGTTCCAAGGATTGTGTCTTTCGATCACGATCTGGCTGATGAACACTATAAGGAGTTCGCCAGAGCTACTGACCCAAAGACAATCGACAAGCAAATCAAATACGAAACTCTCACAGAGAAAACGGGTTACGACTGTGCTAAGTGGTTAGCGAATTTTTGTGTTGACAAAGGCATACCAATTCCGCTATATTACCTCCACAGTTTAAATGGGATTGGATGTGCGAACATCCACTCGATCCTTGAAAGTGCCCGAAAGGTAATGAATGAAGGAACAAGTGGCAATCCTACTGGTGGGAGCACCGGGGAGCGGCAAGACGACGTGGGGTAAGCATTACGCTGAGAGCCGCGATATCGTCCGTCTCTGCCCCGATGAATTCCGAGCCAAGTTCGGAACGGGAGAAGATGACCAGTCGGTGTCAGCACAGGCATTTGGGGCAACGCGGGCAGCGATGGCGAATCTGTTGATTGCGGGTCAGTCTGTGATGATTGATGCCACGAATATGTATCGGAAGGCTCGCAAAGATTTTGTAAGGCTTGCCAGAGAAGCAGGCGTGAAAACGATGGCAGTTGTGTTTGAATTGCCTAAGAATGTGTTGCTAGAACGAAACAAGAAACGCGGAGAAGCGGGTGGACGCAACGTGTCGGAAGAAGTCATTGATGATATGCTTGACAGATATCAACGACCTGAAGAAGGCACGGAATTCGACGCGGTTCTATTTATAAGTAAGGCATAACATGAACGTAGCAATCAAAGATATCGAGTACAAGAGGCCAGGTCAAGACTTGGTCGAGCGTATCATCTCCGTAATGAGGGCTGAAATCCCCATTCACGAGAACATTCGAGATCTACACGCTGAAAGTGCTCAACTTCTCGGCGAAATCCAACTTTTGGAGAACGAAGCCAAAACCAAGAGAACGCTTAGGGAAGTCAACGCTATTCGAGCCAAGATCCGCCCTTTGCGTAGAAAGGTCAGGGCTAACGACCAAGAAATCAAAAGGAAAATGGATGGCCTCGGCTGCGGGTAAGGGAATGGACCCCAAGAAGGGTTACGACTACCACAATTGGTACGCAAACTTCGACCAGATCAACTGGCATCGAAAAGACAAATGGTGTGCGTGGTGTGGAAAATGGGGAAACCACACCAGCGGCTCATGTAAAGATTTAGCGAAAGCAACAACAACAAAAAGAAAGAAAAATGGATCCAAGACAAATACCACAAGCCAGTAACCCCCGCGTTATTCCTAGTCAAATTGATTTGAAGAACACTGAAGCAACCGCATGCGAAAAGTGTGGTGGAGAAGCGTTCCAAGAAGCTGTGCTTCTAAGAAAAGTTTCATCTATCCTCACTGGCACCGGCAAGGAAGGTTATCTTCCAGTGCAAGTATTTGCTTGCATCGCATGTGGGCATGTTAATCGTGCCTTCTTGCCAGCAGAAATTCGCCCCATCAAAATCGAAACTCCCTCGGGTGACTAAAAAAAGTCCTTGACTTCTGCATAGGACCTGATATACTTCTCCCCAACATATGAAAACCAAAATTGCATTGGTGGCCCTTCTTGGGCTAATGTCGTACAACGCAAACGCGGTTTCACTGACTTACGAGTTCTTTGAAACTGGAGCG
>SMYQ01000165.1 GCA_007050885.1 Candidatus Bathyarchaeota archaeon | reverse complement strand
GCATATCGATACCTCAATCAGTTGGCTGAGGAAGGATACATTTCATCTACGGAAGAACAGGAAGGTAACCGCCCCGTTAGACAAGTTTACTCAATTACTCCCAAAGGGAAAGATGCCTTCAACACAATGTTGCGCGAAAGCCTTGCTAATTACGAACCCGCACCATCCCACAGCACAATTGCAATTGCGTTTTTAGATACCATGCCCCCTGAAGAAACTCTCCCTCTCTTAGAAAAACGACAGCAAAAGATTCGCAACTTGTTGGAAGGGTTTTCTGCCGACATAGAACATAGTGGGAGTTTTAGCTATATGATCTCGCACCAAATTCGGCATCTGGAAGCCGAATTGGAATGGCTCAACGAAATTGTTGAGCATCAAAACGATCTAATCAAAACAAAATAATCAAACAAAAGGAAATAAAAGTGAAAAACAAACTCTTCAAAAAAGCTTTCGTCGCCCTTGGTATCTTCTCCCTGATACTGGTAGTCCTGTTGGCCGTTGGACCTTTTTTCGTCAAGGTACCGCCCTTGGAAGGTTTATCAAGCCCTGCACAAGCTGCATCCGGCGAGAGCAAATTCGTCACGATCCCTTTTGATGGCACGGATGGCATTGATATTCATTATCTGGAAGGTGGTTCAGCTACAAATGAACAACCCTATACTTTCGTTCTTCTGCACGGGTCTAACTTCAATGCCTTCACCTGGAATAAGGTCATAGACTTTTTTGGCAAGTATGGTCATGTTGTCGCCTATGATCAAATTCCCTATGGATTGAGTGAAAAATTAGTTGAGGGTGATTGGACTGAAGGCAATCCCTATTCATCTACTGCTGCTGTCGAGCAACTGTTTTCGTTTCTGGATGAACTTGAAATCGACAACGCTGTACTGGTCGGTAATTCTTATGGTGCAACCCTGGCCGTGCAAGCTGTCCTGGCAAATCCAGAGCGGATCGAGGGCCTGATCCTTGTCGATGCCGCGGTTTATGTGCAGGAGGAGATGCCAGCCTGGCTGATGAACTCCCCGCAAATGCAGCGTGTTGGACCGCTGTTTGCCCGTCAGCTTGGACAGAGCAAAGCTTTCATTAGTCAGACATATTCTGACCCCGAAAAGATCAGTGAAGAACGCATGAGACTAACAACCATTCAAACACAGGTAACAGATTGGGATATTGCCTACTGGGAATACCTGAAAGTGTGGGGGGCAGATGCACCAGATTACGTTTCGATGCTTTCAGAAATTCAACAACCCACTCTGGTGATCTCTGGAGATAATGATCATGTCGTACCCCTTGCTGATAGCGAACGACTGGATGCTGAATTACCAAATTCAGAACTCATTGTGCTGGACAACTGTGGACATGTTCCTCAAGAAGAGTGTCCAGCATCGTTTGAAGATGCTATCGCTACATGGTTGATCCAGTTGGACTAGGTGTTGCTATGAAAGAAGAAGCCATAACAACCAAGGGTTTATCAAAACAATTTGATACGGATGTGCTTGCAGTTGATAACATCGAACTTTCAGTTCAGAAGAACACGATATACGCACTACTTGGGCCAAATGGTGCGGGAAAGACAACCACAATATCCATGCTTACTACGTTGATCGAACCAACTTCAGGTTCCGCTCAAATCATGGGATTGGATGTTGTTCAAAATGCCAGTCAGGTGCGTCAACAAATCGGCGTTACATTCCAGGAAATCGTTTTGGATCCGGATCTAACAGGGCGTGAATCTTTGGATTTCCATGCACGGCTTTATAAAATCGGAAAATCTGAACGAGCAGCAAGGATAGACGAATTACTAACGCTGGTCGAGTTAGAGGAGGCTGCTGATCGAAGAACCAAAACTTATTCAGGCGGTATGAAGCGACGCCTTGAATTGGCAAGAGGATTAATTACTAAGCCCAAG
>SMYQ01000131.1 GCA_007050885.1 Candidatus Bathyarchaeota archaeon | reverse complement strand
CACGAAATTCAGGTTCCAACTCTGGTAATCGTCGGTGGCCAAGATCAATTAACACCCGTTAAATGGTCCAACTGGCTGGCTGCTAACATCGAGAAGTCAGAATTGGAAATTATCCCTCAGGCAGGGCATTATGTGATGATTGAACAACCAGCCCAAGTTAATCAAGCGATAGCCGCATTCATTAGCAAAATCTAACCAGGAAAACTCTCCCCAATACAAGTCTGAAGACATGCCGTAATCGGAACCCACATAAACTTATTCTTGCATAAACAGGCTGCTTCTCTAAAAGGGCGGAGACGCACGAGAAGTTTGGAAGGATGGTCGCATTGGCGGGATCACATGCCACCCAGCTGTTTGGCGATTCTTCTAGTCTCCGCCCCCCGCCACTACTTCGTAAATGAAGGCTTTTTATTTCCCAGAGAATGAAAAGAAGAATACCAGTCTATGGTAGGAAATTGTTTTGCCTGAACTCCCTGACATAGTTGTATTAGTGGCTAGTATGAATGAAGCTCTTCCAGGTAAGGAAATTAGTAACATTTCAGTTCATCAATCTAAAGTCCTGAATCGACCTGTTACCACCTTCCGAAAGGAGATGCTAGGTCGAACATTTCGGTCGTTCAGTCAGCGTGGAAAGTGGGTTATTAGTGAACTCGACACTGGTTCGATGCTAGCTTTCAACCTTGGAATGGGTGGTGAACTCCGGCTTCATTGGCCACCCATGGTTCCAGACCCGAAGCGGGAGCGTGTTGTGTTTTCGTTTAATGATGGAAGCCAGTTATGGGTCCATTTTTGGTGGTTTGGTCATGTTCATCTCTTGAAATCAGGTGAACTTTCATCACATCCACAAATTGGAACTCTTGGGATTGAACCGCTGAGCGATAAGTTCACTGAAGAAAAACTCGTTGAGATGTTTGAGGGCAAACGGGGACGAATCAAAAGCTACCTACTCGATCAACGTTTTATTGCTGGTATTGGAAATGTGTATATTCAGGACATTCTATGGCACGCAAAACTTCACCCCAATCGACAAGCCAAAACCTTGCTCGTTGAAGATGTTAAGAGGCTACATCATGCTATTCAGCATGTACTCCGGGAAGGAATTAAACAAGGACCTGGTCCAGGTGAGCAGGATGTGTGGGGGAATCGTGGTCAATGGGGGAAACAACCGGGTTGGCCCCAAATTGCTTATCGAACAGGAAAATCTTGTCCGACTTGTCAAACACTAATAGATGAAATACGGGTGGGCAGCACCACCAGTTTTCTCTGTCCTCGATGTCAAGTCTAACAAGCGTGCAACCTATTAACCCTGAGGTTGGGTATTGTTCCTCGAATTCTGGTGATTTTACTGATGACACGTAAGGCAATTCAAGACCAATGGCTCGAATGGGGTAACGTCTGCTGGGGGTGTGGAAAGAATAACACCCATGGGCTCCAACTGAAAAGCTATTGGGAAGGGGATGAGACAATCGCCCATTGGGAACCCAAACCATACCATCTGGCGTTTCCTGGTGTCCTCTGTGGTGGAATCATCGCATCGCTCATCGACTGCCATGCAACTAATACTGCTAATGCGGCAGCGTACAAAGCCGAAGGTCGTGAACTCAACTCCAAGGCTGATAAAGGCTATGTAACAGGTTCCCTCTCAATCAAATATATCAAACCAACGCCCGTGGACCAACCCGTGACTCTAAGGGCTCGCGTCAAGGAGATCAAGAGGCGAAAAATCATTGTGACCTGTTCGTTGTTTTCTGAGGGAATTGAGACTGCCACCGGGGAAGTGGTTGCAATACGATTGCATGAAACATCAACCAATCCTGAATAGATTACAGTTTACCTTATACTAGCATCCAATTGACGAACCATAATCCCACCTAGCTTTAATATGTCTTAAAATTAGAAACCTATCG
>SMYQ01000251.1 GCA_007050885.1 Candidatus Bathyarchaeota archaeon | reverse complement strand
TTTAGTACTTCAAAGAAATCGTTGACGGTTTCAGGAAGTACTGAGGAGGTAGATGCGGTTAGGTTTGAGTGATCAGTTTCTGCTTTTGTCATGTTTATCACTTTTTTCGGTATGTGTTAAGGATGTGCTCTTCTACCTGCGACTTAGTAGAACGGATTTAGCGAATTCTTTTCCAGTACCTGTTATTCGAGCAGTGGGACAACAAAGTTTGATCCATTTCTTATCGTTTGCCAATTTTATTCACCTCATATTTATTGGGTGTCCGATACAAGATATTGGACGCCCGATATTTAAATGTATCGGGCACCCTATATTTTCCAAACCCCCACTAGCCACCGAACATCGAGAAATCAAAAAAGCCCCGAGCTACCGCAGTTATTAGGGAGGCTGTGCGGTTTCAATGATTTCGTGGAAAACTTTGTAGAAATAGCGTGTGGCCACCTCGAGCCCAACTCGCCCCTCCTTAGTAAGGGTATAAACCACTTGGCGACCCTTCTTTTCTCCACTTATCAAATTCTTTTGGGTGAGCTCTTTGAGTGCTGGATAAATCGTTCCAGGTGAAGGCGCAGTCCCTCGTCGGAGCCCGATTTGTTCCGCCAGCTCTTGACCATTCATGGGTTTTTTGCTAAGCTCCCAAAGGATCTGGAAGGAGAGCATGCCGCGCATATCACAGCAGTCAGGAGGGCAGCATTCTTCGGCTTCTGTCTCAGTTTCAGATGGTTCTGGCATAATATTTATTGGGCACCCGATACATTTAAATGTGTCCGTTTTCTAATAGTCACAAACATATTGGACAACCAATATATTTTGGTGGAACACCTTGACAGAGACAAAACGCATAACTGAAATGAATGATGAAGAAATCAAAGAAGAAGTACGAAAAACCTATGCGAAAGTAGCCCAGCCCACCGGCTCTTGTTGTGGACCAAGCACCAGAAGCAATTATGCAAAGACCCTAGGATATTCGGTTGATGATCTTCCCGAATCGGTAACGGAATCTTTTGCCGGATGCGGTAACCCCACAGCCCTTGCAAGCCTCAAAGAAGGCGAAATCGTATTAGATTTAGGAAGCGGTGCCGGATTAGACGTATTCATGGCAGCACATCAAGTTGGAAAAACAGGCCATGTAATTGGTGTCGATATGACACCAGCCATGATTGAAAAGGCGAAAGAGAACGCGGAGAAACTGGGCGTAACAAATGTCGAATTCCGATTTGGTGATATTGAAGAACTCCCCGTAGAGAACGACTCCGTTGATGTAATCATTAGTAATTGTGTCATCAATCTAGCCCCAGACAAAAGCAAGGTATTCCGAGAAGCCTTCCGTGTACTTCGTCCAGGTGGACGAATGTTAGTCTCCGATATTGTCTTAGAAGCGTCCTTACCTCAAGAAACCAGAGACGAGGTGGCTTCTTATACAGGCTGTCTTGGCGGTGCAATCCTCAAGGAAGAATATCTTCAGAAAATTCGTGACGCCGGATTTACCGATGTACACATTGTCAGTGAAGCTGCATTCAACATCGCCACAAGCGCTAAAATTGAAGCCTTCAAACCCAAATAGTGACATCACCTTTAATCCACCCGTTCCACTCATCACCACCTTAACCCTCCTTTGATTCAATGGAAGGAGATTATATTCATGAATGCGCAAAGTCAACAGAAGAAAGTGTTTGAAGAGAACATGTTTAGCCCCCTTCCCATTGCTTTGGTTGGGGCTCTCGTCAACGGCACTCCTAACTTTCTCGTAATTGGATACATCTGTCCCTTCGATTTTGGACGATATCTATTCTTCAGTTTGTATAAGAAACGACACACCCGTATTGGCATTCACGAACACCACACTTTTAGTGTGACCGTGCCCACCGAGAATCTCATCAATGAGGTTACCATCTGTGGCAGCAAATCCGGAC
>SMYQ01000012.1 GCA_007050885.1 Candidatus Bathyarchaeota archaeon | reverse complement strand
TTTCTTTTGATTCATGTCATCTGAGACGGAAAATTTTGATGCTAACAATTTCATACAGTTTCAAACAGAAGAAATCAAAAAGATTCTAGGAAATGAAAAAGCAATTATTGCAGTATCAGGTGGTGTTGACAGCACTACATGTGCAGCGCTTACAAGAAAAGCAATAGGCAAGAACCTCGTCTGCGTATTCATCGATACTAATTTCATGAGAAAAAGGGAACCTGAAACAGTAAAAAAATACTTGGCAAAACCACCACTCAAACTACCCCTCAAAATAGTTAAAGCGCAAAAACGTTTCATGAAAAATCTGGAAGGTTTAACAGACGCAGAAGAAAAACGAAAAGCCTTCAGACACACCTTCTACTCAACACTAGCAGATACAGCAAAAAAAGAAAAATGCAAGTGGCTAGTTCAAGGAACAATTGCTCCAGATCTTATAGAAACAAAAGGCGGAGTCAAAACACAACATAACGTACTTGAGCAGATAGGAATTGATCCTAAAGAGAGATACGGATACAAAGTAGTTGAACCAGTAGCTAGCCTATACAAACCACAAGTCAGAATTCTCTCACGAAAACTTGGGTTTCCCAAAGAAATGTCTGAAAGACAACCTTTCCCAGGACCCGGACTAATGGTCAGATGTGTTGGAACTATATCTCAAGGTAAACTACAACAGCTTAAAACAGCAACAGAAATAATCGAAAAAGCCTTGAAAAATTGTGGAGCCCAACAATATTTTGCCGCAATAATAGAAGATATTCCATATAAAGGAATGGAAACATATGGTTTATCAAAAGATCTATCAGAACTTTTGAATTTAGAAAGTAAAGATTTCAATGTAAGTATTCTAGAGAATATGGCAACTGGAGTAGTAGAGGAAAAAAGGCTCTATGGACAAATGGCTGGGATAACATTTTCTCCAACAATTAAAGAAGAAATGGATGAAATAATTGGGAAACTTATTACTGAATGCTCGCAATTGGTAAGAGATAATCTAAATTATATCCGTCTTCTTCTAGAAATTAAAAGAATTGAAAAAAGAAAACCCCATGCAGCTATCATACGAGCCATAAATACAGATAAGTTCCTGACAGCGCAACCAGTTAAACTAGATTGGAGAAAGCTGAAATCAACCTCTTCAAAGATTATTAAACAATGTACAAAAGTATCTACTGTGTATTATGACTTAACTCCCAAGCCACCAGCTACTATCGAGTTCGAATAATTGAATGGAATGGATCCTTTCTCATTCTACTAATTGTTAAGACAAGCAAACATCCAATCAATAAAATAATTAGTGTAGATGAAAACTCAGGAATAATAATAGCTTCGCTACTGATCGCGCTAACTTCATAACTGGTTATCTTTGTACTTTGGGGTTGATCGATTGTCATGTCGAAATATGCTGTTTGTCCTGGATTCAGATTCATTAGTTGAGATTGTTTAGCCGCAACGACAGTGCCAGAAGAATCATAACAAGTCGTAATGGCATTTGTTGCATTGGAGATAGTAGTTCCATTATTCTTAACCTCAGCCACAACATGAAATGATCCCGTGATGTTTGAAAGAAAGCTGTATGATTGAACCACTAGAGTTCGATTTAATACCTTATCTGTTTCAGAAAAAGACACCTCGAGTTCATAACGATCGACTTGTTGCACAACAGGAGAGCCAGTAAGAACCGCATCAAAAGGGGCCTTCATTCCAGGAAGCAATATCTCTTGTAAAACAGAAGAAGAGCCGGAGGCTATGGCCCGATCATCTACATCGTAGTAAGTCAAGCTGATGACGACATCGTTAGCATTTGTTTCACCGGTGTTGTTGACCTCCCCCACGACATGTAGAGCTCCGCTCAAAGCTATATATGATGAATGGTTATCGAGAATAACTACTCCTGAAGCGTTTGCAGGGTAAATGTTTCCTGCAATAATGGCTAATGCCAACAATATGAATAATGTGTGACATCTGAGACGCATTATGCAAACCATTATGACACTATATACAGGTCTAGCATTTAAAATTTAGATATCAACCTCTAAATTATGCCTTAACATTATTCACCACATTATCAATAGGCTTAATTGCTACATCTGAACTCAATGGGAAAAGAACCAATAATAAACGTCAAAATATGTTGGGGATATTCAGCTATTGAGCAAGGTTCCAAGACGAATAATTTTCAAATGGACATCCACCTCATCAATATTCTCAATTCTCCTTTTGACAGCTTCAACAATTATGATCCAATTATTTCTAATACAATATTTAGTTACTAGAGGTCTCGAATTCAAGTTTTTCATAATTTACGGTCTCGCAATTCCATATCTGTACATCCCTTTGATCGGTTTCGTTGCAGTAATACTGTCTTGTTGGATGTATTTGACGGAAAAGAAAGCTACTATCCATGCCAAACCTGGTACAGGTATTCCAATAATGATCTTGCCAGTAAGAATGTTTGAAGCAGCATTCATTCTTTTAGCCATGTTGACTGGCCTACTATTTCTGCCATATGTTCTTGGCTCTAACTGGATACTTGGATTTCTATTTTCAATCCAATCTTCAATACCCGCCCTAAAAACTGCAATAACAGGATTCTATGGATATTTTTCAAGCATAATGGGGTTTGCACCCATAATGAAATATTTCTTTTCCAATTTTATCTCTTTTCTAATCATAGGATGTACTGTGATAATAATAGGACGTAAATCAAGAAGACGCATAAAGAGGCGATGACACTCATCGTTGTAGCAATACAACGATTTTTTAGAACTAAAATTTTTCTTTCAATAGATAATCAGAATACATTTGAAATCAAATTAGTCACAATTGCTAATGGGTGAAATATCTGGCGAGGACACTAATTATCTGCGAAAAGCCTGATGCGGCAAGAAGGCTAGCAGATGCCTTAACAGAGTCCAAACCAGCATCGCATAGGAAATATGGTCTAACTTATTATGAAATAAAAAAACAAAATAATATTCTGACAATTTGTCCAGCGCTTGGACATTTATACACAGTAGGATCAAAGGAGGAAGTTCCAAGAAGAAAATATCCTGTATGGGATTATCTATGGAAGCCAATACATGAAGTTGAAAAAGGTCACGAACGTCAGAAGGAATGGTTGAGCGCGATAGAAGAGCTAGGAAAGGAGGCTGACCATTTTATCAATGCTTGCGATTTCGATATTGAAGGATCATTAATCGGCTACATGATCTTGAAATATGCCTGCCAAGCCGAAGAAAAAGCAGGAAGAATGAAATATAGCACATTAACCAAAACAGATCTGAAAAACGCATATCGAAATGTCTCTTCTCATCTTGACTATGACATTGTCAAAGCAGGAATGTGTAGACACGAAATAGATTGGCTATACGGAATCAACCTCTCAAGAGCTCTTACCGAATCAGCGAGGAAACATAGCGAACGATATACGACTATTAGCACTGGCAGGGTTCAAGGACCAACATTAAATTTTATTGTAGAGAGAGAAATTGAGGTAAACAATTTCAAGCCAACACCTTACTGGACTGTTGAAACTACTGTAGATGTTGATGGCACCATAGTAAAAGGTCAGTATTCAAAAAAAATCTTGGAAACTGAAACAGAAGCTAAACATATTGTTGAAAATGTGAAAGGTAAGTCAGGGAAGATCGATAATTTTAGAGAAACCAAAATGGAAGTATCACCGCCGTACCCATTCGACCTAACAACGATTCAGACAGAAGCCCACAAACACTTCCATACAAGTCCAAGCCAAACTCTAAGAATACTCGAAAACTTGTATCTACAAGCCCTCATCTCTTATCCTAGAACATCAAGTCAAAAACTTCCACCTTCTATTGGCTACCGAACAATATTCGATGGGATTAAGAAATATCCAGAATACAGAAATCTCTCATCAGAACTTCTTGAAGGACCGACACTTAAACCGGTAGAAGGGAAGAAATTTGATCCAGCACATCCGGCTATATATCCAACAGGGGCAATGTCTAAAACCAGTATTGAACCAGGGGCAAGAAAATTTCTAGATCTAGTGATTAAGCGATTCATGGCAGTTTTCGCATCGGCAGCATTACGACTTAACCAAAAGGCAAGCTTCATTGTAGAGAATGAATATCAATTCTATATTAATGGTTCAAGGATTGTTGAGCAAGGATGGTTCAAGTATTATCATCCATATGTTAAACCCACTGAAACTATTATTCCGCCTGTTGAAATAGGGAAAGAAGTAGTTATCAAAGAAATTTTTGCACAAAAGCATCACACCACTCCACCTCCAAGATTTAATCCAAGTAGTTTGATTAAAGAAATGGATAACAATGAAATAGGTACTAAGGCAACTAGAGCGGGAATAATCGACACGCTCTACAAGAGAGGATATATCGTTGATGAAGCAATTCGCCCAACACTATTAGCAACTAAAGTCATTGAAGTTCTAAAGGAGCATTGTCCTAGGATTATTGATGTATCTTTTACAAGAGAATTAGAGATCCAAATGAATAAGATTGAAACCGGGGAAACGAGCCATCAAACCGTTGTTACGGATGCTATAAGGCAACTTAAGATTATATTTGAAAAAATTGCACCACAAGAGATTGAAATTGGTAAGGAATTGAGTGAGGCAATTAGGGAGACTAACCTACAGAGTGTCACATTAAAGGTGCCATGCCCAAATTGTGGAGCCGCCTTACTTATCATAAAGAGCAAGAGGACAAAAAAGAGGTTCATAGGATGTTCAAGAGCAATGAAAGGTGAATGTAGGTTTTCGCTCCCACTTATGCAGTTTGGAATTTTGAGGATATTAGATACATTTTGTAAAAAATGCGGTTTCCAATTAGTTTCAATAAAAAGTAAAAGAAAACGACCTATAATTTCCTGCCCAAAATGTTATGTGGAGGGACTTGCGAATAGGCGTGAGAGTTAGACTCGCCTGTGGAGCGTAAAAAATCACTTAAATTCAAAATTTGCTGACCCAATTGTTCTCATGATTATACAATAAATCTATAGAGTGATCGATAATGTTCAATGTCTTTCTTCAATTGACCACTGCTCAACAAATTATCCTCACTCTTATGACAATTGTAACAATCTTGCTTGGACTTTACGCAATGAATTGGTCACTGCTAACTTATCTTTCTATAAAAGGTCGCAATAAGACTCTTGAACCACCTCAAATAAAGGAACTACCTGAAGTAACAATACATATCCCTCTCTTCAACGAACGAAACGTTGCTGAACGCATAATTGAATCATGTATGAAGATAGATTACCCGAAGGATAAGATGAAGATTATTGTAATTGACGATTCTACTGATGAAACAACAAAAATAGTAGAATCTTTTGAGAATAAATTCCCGCATTTAATCAAAATGATCCATCGAGATGATAGAACTGGATTTAAAGCTGGAGCACTGCAAACCGCACTTGATATGACCCACAGTGATTTCGTGATGATATTTGATGCAGATTTTGTACCTCGAAAGGACATACTCCGAAAACTGGTTCCATACATGTATCTCGATGAAAAGATAGCGTTTGTTCAAACAAGATCAAGTTATCTGAACAAATACCAAACTTGGGTTACAAGATCGACAGCTCTAGCAATCGACGGCTATGGTATCATAGATCTAAGAGGAAGATATTCGGCAAATCTTCTAGCTCACTTCAGTGGGACAGGAGGGCTTTTCCGATGCTCGGCCATAAGATCGGTGGGAGGATGGTCCTCAGAAACATTAGCGGAAGACCTAGACCTATCAATACAAATGCAACTGAAAGGTTGGAAATACATATTTCTACCCAAAATAACCTGTCCTGGAGAAATACCTGCAACTTTTAAATTGCTACGTAAACAACAAGCTAGGTGGGCTAAAGGTTTCGCTCAATGCTTTAAGAAACATTATCGATCAATCATTAAATCGCCTTTACTCTCAATATTTCAGAAATTTGAAGCATTAATGTTGCTTGCAACCTATTTTGTCGCGCCGGTATCTGTTCTCAGTTTAATTCTTATGCCATTTTATTTTTCGATATTTCCAATTTCATTTTTCTTTCATGATTATTGGCTGACGATATTAGGTCCTATAGCTTCAATTTTTCTTACTATCATCTATATATCGCCTTTACTTTTGTATGGGACAACAATATTCGAATTATCCGAGAAACATATTGACTACAACGAAATTCCTAGAATCGTGGGAATAGCTGCATTGGGAGCGGGGACGTTACTGGCAACTTCAAAAGCTACTTTAGAAGGTTTTCTCAATATTAATTCGCAATTTGAAGCTACTCCAAAGTACGGAACTATTGATGGTTAGGTTGAAAGATCAGATACTTCTGTGATGAATTTGTTAATCTCAATAATAATTCCAACGAAAAATGAACCGGCTATTGAGACTCTAATTTCTAAAATCACTAAGATAATGAAACCACTCAATGTGAATTACAACATATTAGCCGTTGATAAATCAGATGATGATACTCCGGATAAACTTCGTACCTTAGGGGTCGAAATCCTAGTGCAAAAGAGCAAAGGTCTTGGAGGTGCTATTGTCGAAGGTTTGAAAACAGCAAGAGGTGACCTCGTTTTTGTACTGGATGCAGACCTTTCACATGATCCCAAATTTATGCCTTTATTCATAGAGAAATCCAAAGAAGGATTAGATGTCGTTGTAGGATCAAGAAGAATCGAAGGAGGGGAAGTTATTGGGTGGGGGTTATATCGAAAGATGGTTTCAGGAATCGCAAATTTTATTGGACGATTAGGTTCTGGCCTGAAAATTTCAGATATTACATCAGGTTATAGACTATATCGGAAAACTGTTATTGAATCTCTAGATTTCCGGGATTTCAAGACAAGCGGTTATGCTTTCCAGATTGAAGTTCTTTCTGAGGCTTTGAATAAGGGCTTTAGAATTGGGGAGGTACCTATTATCTTCTATGATAGAACTGCAGGGAAATCGAAGCTTTCAAAAAAAGACATTCTTGAGTTTCTACTGACTTCCGTCAGACTCGGAGTCAGAAGATTTAAGCGAACCTTTTCCTAATTTATCACTACTTGCAAGCACGATAACAAATGAAAATAAGGTTAAAACAATAATTATCGCCAAGGATGCATCGAACAAAGTTGCTTGCATAGCAATATCTACTGTAGGTATCCCGGTTGAAAAAGCTAGAGTCGAGGCTGCGACGGTGATCAAAAGTGGAGATACGGCAATTGCAAGCCAGAAACTCCAACGCTTCAGCATAAAAAGACCAATACCCACAATAATTGAAGCTATATTCAATACGATTAAGATCCAAAGGTCAACAGCACGTCCTAGTGAGAATATCAATAGGTAAATGCCTACTGCAATGTAGAAACAGATTGCAAAGAGTAAAGTTATGCCTCTATCCGTTTTCGTAGTCTCGCCCATGTTGGACACCGGTAGACTCCAAGCTATCTTGGCAAGCTAATAAATATGTTATCTTATCCGTTGGAATGCATGCCAAAGGATATATTAGACCAAAATGCTTCGGCAAGAATGATTTATTGATATCATTATACTAAGATCCAATTCAAAATTCTGATATGTATATGCTCAAATGATGTTTAAGTGGAAAGTTAAAAGGTCTGCCAAAGG
>SMYQ01000199.1 GCA_007050885.1 Candidatus Bathyarchaeota archaeon | reverse complement strand
CCCGAATTCACTTCTCATAATGTGTTTTGGAACGACACGTTCACATTCGCGGTGTATCTTAACGATACGGCGGAAAACCAACCAATTCTTGGTGCAACACCCCAATATTTTGGAATAGGCTTTTCTGGCACCTTACTCCCCAATGGAACAGATGGATGGTATTCGATAACCATTCAAGTTGAGAATCAATCTGTGGGAACCTATACCATCACTATACGTGCTCAAATCGCCGCCTATGAAGATGCCACAGCCCAAATCCTGCTTCTAATCTCCCCGCAACCCACCGAAGCCAATCTTATCGACGCATACACTCAAAGCATTTGGGGCATGCGCCAAACACCTCTTGACGAGATATGGGTGCCCATTAATGACCTGCTTGTTTTAACATTCAACTATACTGGGATGAATGGTCAACCGATTCATGATGCAACTGGGCAAATCAGCTACATTGTGGGCTATCAAAATATTGAATACATCGGCAATGGCCTCTATCAGGTCGTCATCAATTCAAGCACGGTGCCCATCGGTTCATATGCGGCTGCAGCGGGCTTTGGCGGGCAAAACTTTGAGGTAGCAATTCTGAGTTTCACGATTGAAGTTCGTAATATTCCCACAGAAGTCTATCTTCTTCATCCCAGCCTCAATACATCATTTTATCAACTCAATGTCGGTGATCTCTTTCGAGTCCGAATTAACTTTACTGACCTTGCTCACCAGATTCCAATTTCAGGGGCATCTGTTTACCTTCAAATATCAGGCATTAACCCTCAGCCCATCCAAATGCTAGAAATTGAACCTGGCGTTTATGAGGCCGTAGGGCTTTCTGTCTTCTTTGAGGGGGTGTGGGAACTCAATATCAATGCCATTATGGATAACCACGAAACCGGAACCTACAACCTTCAATTAGTCGTACGAACCCCAGAATATACTCGTAACATCATTACCTACGGACTCATTGCCGCCATCATCGGAATCCTCCTCCTCGTCGCATGGATGGCTTACACTCGAATCTTTGCGATTCCATGGCTGGTCCGAAAGATGCGGAAAATGTCCACTACCCTTGGCAAAGGAAAGACTCCCAAACTGTCCGGTAGCGACCAACGCCGTATTTCCACGCGCCCTGATCAAATGACCGAATTCATGGAAGATGCCTATGATAGTGCAAAAATCACCTTCGTCGCCACAGCCGTCCCCCTAGCCATAGCTGTGGATGAACGCGAAGCCGAAGAAATCGATATCTGGCATGAACTCGACCAACTCGAAGGCCTTGGCCGAGATCAAAAACTTGAACTCTTCGAAGAAATGAAGCGCATCCCCGTCAAGGACCGGGTCTGGTTCCTTGAAGACCTGAAACGCCAGATGGCCGATGGAACCCGTTTCGAACGCGCGCCAAGAACACTGCCTGAGGGCCTCCTGGACACAACTGCGGAAGAGCAGATCATCCAAGCCCGACTCGACGCTATTCCTGCACTCAGTGAACGCGAGAAGAAGACGCTCTTTAAACAGATAAGCAGCTTACCGCCTGAAGAACGCGAAGAGGTCTTCGAAACCCTCAAAGAACAGTATGAGACGCTTGATGAGGACGAAGAATAGAGCTAATGCGTGGTTCACATTAGAGGGGGCAATCATCTCAGAAGAAAACTAGCGCAAGTGAAAGATGCGAAATTTGAATCGGCTTTTTTCAATTAGAAACTTCAGGAAATCTATTTAAATTCCCTTCGTGAGTCTAG
This sequence comes from Candidatus Bathyarchaeota archaeon, assembly GCA_007050885.1. The sequence continues at coordinate 187 of SMYQ01000199.1, read as the reverse complement.
CTTAAGTGGCTACGCCAGCAATTAGTCTGCAGGCTTCCATAACGGTGGGTGTACCTAAATGAAATCCCGGTATATGATACTCCTTGCTATTTGCTGTTTTCTAATTCCATTACTGGCTCAACCAGTACATTCAATGACATCCCCCGAGGCTTTCCAGCCTTCTCCAACCAATAATCCCCTCGCCGCA
>SMYQ01000283.1 GCA_007050885.1 Candidatus Bathyarchaeota archaeon | reverse complement strand
TGCGCGCGCGCGCGCGAGTCTGATTGTCTAGATACCGTTGTAATACTAGATGATTTGTATCCGCTCCATTGACATGGCAGGCGGTTCCTTTACAAAGTGTGATTCTGTGCTTTCCTTCAGGATACAATCTGAATTGATGAAAAAAAGTCACTACACCGTAAATCCGACTCATTGGAATTTTAAGAGTCTTTGATACCTGCTTGATAGCACATCGCGGGATATACCCAAGCTGTTCCTGGATTTTTTGTAAAACTGGAATGAGTGCACTGGCAGGAGACGTGCGTGCGTGTCGATAATTACGAAGAGTACTAACTATCAGCCTCAGTTGTTCATGTTCCTTTCCTTTTGACAAGCTAACTTCCTTCAGATCAATCAATATCTTTCGTCAGCGTCATAAAGCTCTTACGTGTGTAATCCTGAGCAGAATCCACTAATAGCGCATTGTGTAGTCGACTACGAACGGGATATGAGGTTTTATAGGAGAAGAGTCTACAACACATGAGGCATCCCAGATGATTTTACATGGTGGACGTACACATTATGGACATGCAATCGGCATTTTAACCTTGGACACCCATTTTCCTAGAATTCCTGGAGATGTGGGGAATGCCACTTCTTATCCCTTTCCCGTCACCTTTAAGAAAGTGACAGGTGCCACTGTTCCCCGAGTCGTCACCCAGGGTGACCCCAAACTACTCCCCCTGTTTATCAATGCTGCTAAGGAACTAGAACGTGAAGGCGTCCGAGCTATTACGACGAGCTGTGGTTTCTTGATTCTCTTCCAAGATGCACTAACGAACGCAGTATCAGTTCCCGTCTTCACCTCTTCCTTGTTGATGATTCCTCTCGTATACCGTCTGCTTGGATCGCATCACCAGGTGGGTCTACTGACAGCTGATGCATCTGCTCTAACGTCGCGGCATCTCCAAGCTGCTGGAATAGGCTCGATTCCATTGGCTGTCGCGGGAATGCAAGATCAACCTGAGTTTGCCCGAGCAATTCTAAATGACGAAGCCACTATCGATCCTCTCAAAGTGACCCAGGAGATGATTCAGGTAGCACAGAAACTGGTGACAACACACCCAAACATTGGAGCCCTTGTGCTGGAGTGCGCTAACATGCCGCCCTATACACACGCTCTTCACAGTGCAACGGGGCTTCCTGTCTTTGACCTAAATAACTTTATCACTTTCATCTATCATGCGGTCGTAGCGCAAGAACGCTTTACAAGGGGATTCCTCTAAATTAACTAAGGTAACAATAATTCGTGATTAACTTGAAGTGAGTGAAACAGTTGTCTACGAAAAATCGTAAACCTTTGAAAGGTCTCTTTCCTCTAATGCCATTAGTGTTAACGTCAACTGGGGAACTTGATCTGCAAGGACTCCGTGAGAACATCCGAGCGTATGAAGCTCAGGGCTTTGATGGCTTCATTGCATTTGGGTGTATGGGTGAATTCTATGCGCCTAACGATCGTGAGTTTGAAACAATTGTCGATACGGCTGTCGACGCCGCAACGACCATCACGACTGTCTTTGGAACAACTGCCCAGACCACGAGACAATGTATTCACAGAACGCGTTATGTAGATGCGGCAGGTGGCGACGGAGTAATGATTGGTCCGCCATCAGTTATTCCTTGCACAGCAGAAGAAGTATTTGAACATTATCGGCTCGTGAATGCAGCAGTTGATGAGGTGCAGATCATGGTTTATAACAATCCCTTCACTTTCCGCTTTAATATGACCGTGGATTTCTGGGATCGCTTGTTAACTCTGGATCGTATTTGTGCAGTGAAAGAATCTAACGGTGCAGTCAAACATCGGAACCTTGTTATTCATCATATTGCAAACCACGTCAATGTATTCAGTGGTGGCGAAGTCTGGCTGCTTGCAGATTCTTTACTTGGCGGGAAAGGGATCGTCTCAACCTG
>SMYQ01000154.1 GCA_007050885.1 Candidatus Bathyarchaeota archaeon | reverse complement strand
GTCCAGAACCTCGAGATACCTGTAACAGTGTCAGTATCACCAACTTCCAGCCTTGACCGCCGCTCAGGTGATCCCACGGACTCGGCAGTATTGCGAACGCGATGTTTTCTATGAAAACTATTATTATTGTGGTTTGAGGCCCCACTTCCGCGCTACGCCGAAGGCACAATCTACTTTTCCAGTGATGAAGTTGGAGGCTGGATACATCCTCCCAAAAGTTTTTAGTCTTTGGAACGAAGTACCCAGTGGTACCCCCCAATGACCCACATACACCTTAACCTGATAAATTTTCCGTATAGTGAAAGGCTTTCGAATATCTTCAGTTGTTACCCCGACGAATTCGAGTTTACCGCAGAGGGTGTATTTCGTAGGTCACTACCACCATTGTGTCCCGACTGCGGAACACATATGGTTCACAACGGCTTCAACACTCGCTGTAAAGAGCATCTCGGAATGGTTAAAGTAGGTCGATATCTCTGTCCAGCTTGCCGAAAAACCGTCACTGAGGACAGCGGCTTCTGGGATAATCTTACTTGTCAGTTCTTTGATATCCTCACCGAGATCTGCCAGCTATTGAGGTTTCATCACGTGTCATACGAAGGGATAGAATCGATGCTCAACTTCCTGATCCCTCGCGATAAGAATACCATCCAAAACATGGTAAGGCCTGCGATAGAGCGGATGAAATTTTTCGAGGTCAAGGATATTCAATTTGTCCACTACGATGAACAGCATCCCAGAGCAGGCAGGAACAAGAAGTGCCGGTTAACCATCCTTGACGCCGTAACGAAACAGGTGATCGCAGATGAGCTTTTCGACTCAAAAGACAATGAAACTATCAAAAATTTCCTCAAAAAACATCTCGATACGAATAAGCCGATTTTCATCGTGACTGACTTGTACAGAGGATATGCAGGGATATTCGAGGAATTGTTCGGCAACAAAGCGACCCATCAACTCTGCTTACTTCACTTGAACAAGCTGATAGTTAGCGATTTTCCCAAGAATACAACGATTCAACAGGAATTAATTAAATATAAATTATTAAACATATTTTACAATCGCGAACTCGAGATCGAGTTTTTACAATGCATAGCGGATGAAGAGCAGGTTATGAAACGGGGTAGCAAGAGCGATTACAAACGATGGCTTCGTGAAGCTAAGTGCCAATTCCGACATTTCGTTCATGCTCTGGAACTCAAACGTAGGAGGAACAACCAGAACCTGGAACAGAGACCTTATCACGATGCATTAAATAATTTTAATCAGCTACTGAACAGAATAGACTCTTTCGAGATAGCTGTTAGAAAGAGACTGATGAAAATCAAAGAGCTATGGCCGAATCTCACGGCGTTTTACTTTGTGGATGGTGCTCCTGCTACGAACAACGCCATAGAAAATTATTATTCTACAAGCCTAAAAACTCACAGGAAGAGACAGCTAAAGACCAGAGGAATTGAAGATCAAATGAGGCTTTCAGCTCTGAAAAGGGCTGGAATGTTCGGGAAACCTGAAAAAACGTTACTCGAAGCGTTCTTCATGTTCATACCTTTCCTGGATCCTGGGTAACAGTATTATATTACTTTGTTTTATTAAAATTAGTTAGCCTTGGCTATTTAGTTTTGAGTAAATGTATTAAATATTATTTGTATTTTATTAACTATATCGAAGAATAAACTAATTCTCACTCAATAATAACGAACACTTCAATGGTATAGGCTAAAAGTTACTGGATGTTTTGCTTCTAATAACTGAAAATCACTCGGTTTTTAGATGGTGCCCTTGGTGCTAAAACCTTCCTCTATCCAACGCCCACTTGTGTGATTGGAACTTATGACGCATCTGGCAAGGCCAATGTAATGACCGCAGCATGGGTCGGGATCTGCTGCTCCAGCCCTCCATGCATCGCCGTTTCTCTTCGAAAGGCCCCCT
>SMYQ01000244.1 GCA_007050885.1 Candidatus Bathyarchaeota archaeon | reverse complement strand
GATCTGAACCCAATCGGTTTCATAAATTAGAATAGTACGTTCAGTCTCGGATTCATCAGGGGCACCTCGGGATGCAGCTAGGAGATCCTTGTAAGCAGTAACGAAATCAAAATAGTTGATAGTCTTACCCCCATAATCATCAATAACGTTTCAGGTGTAATTTGCATTCCTTCACGTCTGTCGCCTAACCTTTTGAAATAAGACGGGAGGCTAAGCCTTTTTAGACAACGGATGGTTGGTAAGCCAAGCCTCCCTTAATAGATTACAATGGTGTCTGATGACATCAGGATCCTACTTTCTTCGGTCGAAGAAGCAGAATCAACCCAACGATAAGGATGATGATGGCTACAACGGTTATCCCGATGCCAATTACTTCAATGGGAAGGGGTGGAAGGCGCAATCCTGTATTTGTTGTTCCATCAGTCGCTGTTGTTGGTGTGGTCGTTGTTCCGTTGACGCTAAAGATTTCATCGTACACTTCTATATCGTCGATATAGCCGCCTTCGCAGAACTTAATGGCAAAATATGATGAGGTATCAAAGTGCGTTGATTGAGCTGATATTCGTTGGATGCCATCGATCAACACATTGAAATTGCCACTGGAATCCCGGGTCACAATCACATCAAAGACAGTACCCATGCTGATAGTGACAGAGTAGGAGCCCATACTGTGACGCCCCGATTGATGTCGATATAAGCGAATCCAGCCATCATTGGGGTTGAACATCACCAAGTAGCCTGTACTTGGATATGAAACACCTTCACCACCGATACTTGTGACCATAAACGCCACACATGCACCCGCCGTTGAATCAATACAGACCGTAAAGTGCCATTCACCTTCTGCAACTGTGCTTGTGCGAGATGCATAGTTCCATACATCGGTGCCAGATTCCATTCGAAGAGTTGTAGTGGAGAAAGATCCTTCGGACACAGTCCATTCCGGTTCATATGTTCCGTCGTTGAAATTATCCGACCAGACAAGCGTTTGCATTGCCCCAGCTACAGGGGACCCCCAGAACAAGCCTAAAAATAACAGGCAAAGGGCCACGACCGTAGACAATGTAATTGACCATTTCTTACTCGAAGAAACCATTTTCGAACGCCTCCAATGGGTCACCCTCCAATTTGATTGGCGACCCATCACTTTGCTTTCTCCAATACTGCGTCTTAAATCGCTGTGACCCATGAGAATTACAAAAAGGATGAAAAGATACCTCGAAGCCACCCTTTTAGAAACCAACAGAGTAGAGAACGGAAATCCAGTGATACAATCAAAAGAACCGACGGGTTTGCTGTCAAACCCCATGGAGTAGAATTAGAATTTAACTCGGTGATTAGATACATCCACCCCTACCAATTTAGCCAACTGAATGTAACCTGGTCCGACAAAGAACGTCTGTGGCTGGACGATTATTGACCCCACTCGCTTCGCGAACTCGCCCTTTTTGGTCTTGTTCGTGATGGCTTCAATCGTTGGTAAATCCTTAGCTGTACAGAAATGTAATAAAAAAGGCTTGTTTGCATACAACCAGGTATTCCAGTACTCAAAGGGATTTTGCTCCATCACCCATTTCGTCACCTCTTGCGGAGAGGCCTTCGTTTCATCATAATCAACGGCGATATTAAATCCAATTACCCCAGCTGCACTCATCTTGGTAAAAATGGTGAAATACAACCCACCCCCCACTTGGAGCTCACGCAGTACTTGTCGGACTCGTCGTGCAGAAAGGGGAATTTGCTTAGCAATCTCGGTCGCGGATATCCGCGCGTCATCTAAGAGGCAGCGGAGAACCTTTAATTGGGGCTTAGTGAAAGTGACTTTGTTGCCCCGATAGGTATACTGGGAACTCGTTACGGGTGTAGGCGATACTGGATACATGAAATTAATCATCACCTTCTTCACGCATTGGAACCTCCGAAGAAAGCGGCCCAACTCAAACAGCCC
>SMYQ01000266.1 GCA_007050885.1 Candidatus Bathyarchaeota archaeon | reverse complement strand
CTTTAATAAGGTGTTTTGTGCCAACAATGTCTAGCTGATCCATTTTGATTACAATCATTAATTCATCTGCGGCAAGGATTGCATTGATGGAGCTTAGGGCAAATCCAGGGCTAGTATCAAAGATTTCAAAATTAACGCCATACCTTTCAAAGAGAAGATCTCTTCCATCTAATACAAGTTGAAGCACTCGTGCTTGCCACTCTTCGTTAAGGCTATACATGGTCATTTCATTAATTGCCGCTCCGGTGGGATTCGTGAATCCGATATAGAACCGTCCTTTTGTTTTGAATTGATCACTAAAATCAATCAATACTTCAGGTAATTCACAGCGCTGTGCGAGCCAGTCATTGATATAGTATTCTACACCGTTTAATTGAAATAATGCATTCAGACTGGGGGCGCGGAAATCAAAATCTAGGAGGGCAACGTTCCATCCTCGTTTGGCTAAATTGAGTGCAGTGTTAGCAGAGAGGTTCGATTTACCAGTACCTCCTTTGAAGCTGTGGATAGTAATCGCTTTATTTAGAGTCCCTTCGTGCCTTCTACTCCTGCCTATTAGCTGTGCCACCTCATTATCCCCTCATGTCATTTTGTGTAGGAATACTGTATTGGTAACTATGTTGGATGCGCACGCGTTGTAGATAGCCCAAGCGAAATAGGGCACCTAGATAATTTGATTCAGCATTCTGGGATTTTCCAGTTAGAATCGCTACATCAGATGCCATCGCTTGACGAAGTTTCAACATTGCCATTGCAGTTTCTCGATACCGCCGAGGAACTCGTAGCAGCACCATGGCATTTAACGGGACGGTTTGGGGTGGTCGTTCAATAGTTACGGTTTCACTGAGCTCAGTTCCACGAACCAAATATTGACGATCAACATATAGAATAAGCACATGCGCGGGATCACCATGAAGATAAGCATGACTGACTGGATAAGAATGAGCATTTTCCACGATAGCCTTCGGTAACTTGACTTGAATATCCTGCTGACAACTATGACAGAAGGTCTGAATAGTCGCTGTGTCTGTAGTCTCATCTACCTTTGACATGCATTTCCCCGCTGACCACAGTGCATGTTCTCAAACTCATCAATCCGTTTAGACTCTCTTAAACATTTTCCGTTGAAATAACCTAACCGTGATAGGATGCGGAGTTCTTAAGTTCTGATAGAAATCTAAACAGCTCAACCGTTTGTACCAAAAAACAAGGTTGGAAAAGGTTCTAAAGTTTGCAGGTCTAGCGTGAAGAATTAGCAAAAAGCCATGTGAAAGCGATTATGGATACGGTACTCGTCGTCGGATTCAACGTACGTCCACTTGCACGATCAGCCAAGAAAGCTGGATACCGTGTTCTTGCCATTGATTACTGGGGGGATATGGATCTTCTACAATGGGCCGATGCTCACCTTGCCATCTTAGAGCAACAACCAGATCAGCGACCTGATCGTCCCCATCACCCAACCGCAGAGTCTCTCATTGTCGGTGTCCAACAGATGCTCGAAACACAAGATCCTGTTGACTATATTCTCGTTAGTGGCGGATTCGATGATCACCCCGATGCATGGAATCAACTGCACAGCCTTGGAAGGCTCGTTGGAAATTCTTCTGAGACACTGCAACATTCACGAGATCGAGAACTTACCAATCGATTAGCGAAGCGGTTCGGAGCAGATGCACCTAGAAGTTTTGAGGTCAAGGATGAAAAAGAGTTTCAGTGGGGGACAAATCAGCTTGAGCTTCCTATTCTCATAAAACCTAAGTATGGAAGTGGTGGTTTTCACACACGCATCATTCACACAGAACAGGATCTTAACCGATACCGCGATCGCCATCGTTTCTCGAAGGATGAGCCTGTATTGGTTCAAGAATTAATTCAGGGAAATGATGTGAGCGTTTCACTTCTTGGTACGGGAGATAGCGCAATTACCCTCTCGGTAAATCGACAACTAATTGG
>SMYQ01000213.1 GCA_007050885.1 Candidatus Bathyarchaeota archaeon | reverse complement strand
CAACGACAAGGTGATACTCGATGGTATCACATTGATATGGTTTTCGTAAGTGGTTCTGAATGGGAAGGAGCTTTAGGAACGTTTCTTCCTGGGTCCATTATTGCGTATTATGTGACCGTGACTGATGCTGGGGGTCGGGTAGCCACGGATAATAATGCTGGGGCGAACTATTCTATAACCATCGCGGGGTTTGGTTTGATCATTTGGATCATAATCATTGCAGCCATTGTCTTAATCATCGTCTTCAGCGTATGTACACTTGTTCAACGGCGGAAACGGAAATCCCAAGAGTATATGTGGTCACCAGCCCCTGCGCCAACACCTGCTAATAGCCAATCTCAGACTTATCCTTCAACAAAGAGTGGTGACATTCCTTCTGAAAAGCCTGTTCGCACGGGATTCTGTTACCACTGTGGTGCTCCGATAACTCCAAATGCCAGTTTTTGTGGCCATTGTGGAAGAACGATTGATTAGTCTAGATTCTGTCAGCGTTGAATGAGAGGAACCACAGCAGGAGCATATTTTTCAAGGTCGCTTTTATCTTCAATCATTGGAGCCAAAAGTCCGAGTTTTCCGGCTGTGGAGCTGATATCAGTTTTGATGCCACAATATTTGATGGCAGTGATTGCATCACCTCCGCATTCATACAGTTTCAAGGACCCATTTTGGTTTCGGACCAGTGTAAGGAATTCCTTGAAGTATTTCCCAAAGGTTTCAAACCGGCGAATATTGAACGGGCAACCATTGACCATGAGGAGCTGGGCACCTTTTACCGCTTCTGCGTAGGACTGGACGGTTTCAGGTCCAATCCCTTGCACTTCGTAGCGAATTTTCGCTTTGGCGTTGAGTGATTTAGTGACGATTTCATCTGGGGTGGTGATGATTAGGTCTTTCGCGAGGTGAACTCGTTCTTTATTGAAGTGTTGCTTGAATTGTCGGAGTTCTTCTTCGCCAATGTCTTGGAAGAATCGTTCATCGTTGACTCCGAAACTTAGCGTGGGATGTTGGCTTTTAAGAAATACCATACTAAGTAGGGAGCCCGCAAGGATTTCGATGTGTTTATGACGTTCATAAAGGGAGAAGACATCAAGATAATCGGTGACCTTTCCTCCAAATAGGGCAACGATGACTTTTTTACTGGAATGGATGAGTTCGTTTAGTTCGGCGAATTTGATCATTTCCTCGGCGAAATTGCGAGATGGAAACACGGGAATTCCGCGACGATTAAAGAAGTTTGGTAGTGCATACATCGATGTGTCTTTCTGACCTCCTCCGCGATGGGCGGAGGGAAAAGCGTCTTGTACATAGCAGACACGGTGTCCTGCGTCGCGGAGTTTTTCGACGAGTCGAACAGGTGGAATGTCATAAAGTTGGGCGGGCACATTGAGCTCCCAGGGGGCAAACCGGATGTTATTGCTCATGACATTTTGACCACGGGTTAAGTATTCCAATTGGGAAAAGCCCCAGGCCGAATCACTGAACACGTATTCCCATTCATCGTATTTATCGGGAAACTCAATTTCAAGTATAGAATTCAAGATGCGCGTATGTTCAAGCGTTGGATAGAAATCCGCACGTCCAGGTCGCGATTGATGGGAGGCATCAGTAATTGCAGCTGCGCCCAATTCTCGAAGCTCAATGGTAGTTGCAAGAGTCTCACGGATGCGGCGCTCGTTGAGGATTTTCCCAGAATGCGACATGACCGAATTTATATCGGTCCGTTTCAGAATTACAGGACTCCCCTTGATGAACTCATACCCCGTTTTCCATGCTTGTTCCAGTTGGTCGAGAAATTGATGCAATGAGATTCACCTGTCCATTTCGTATCAAGATATTGAGAGGAATTGGATTTCATGTGGAAACTCCTTTTATTTCTTCCTCACTTGAGGAGGAGTTATCTACTAGCGGTTTTTCGGATGTTCCTTGAAATCGGCGAAGCAATATAATCCCAATGAATATTGCG
>SMYQ01000178.1 GCA_007050885.1 Candidatus Bathyarchaeota archaeon | reverse complement strand
GATATCATCACCCGATTCCCATCCGCCCGATATATGCTGCAAACTAACGGACTTTTACTCCATGTCCAATCTCGCCAGATTGGCCCTTTTCAATTGTGGGAGACATGTGGTCAACAAATCCATCAGAACTCCGTGACAGTATGTTGTTTGACGAGCCGTGCCCATCCTGTGAAGAATTTGGATTATGTGGAGGACGTTGTCTGTTTGCGAACAAGCAGCGGTTGTGGGGCGAGGAGGGATTTCTCAAAGTGTGTGAAACGGTAAAACACCTTCTGGGGTGCCTCAGAGATATTTTACCCGAGGTTCATAGGCTAGTCGCACAGGGAAAAATCGCACTCGGTGATTTTGCATACCCGGAATTCAATAATGGTTGTGAGATTATTCCGTGATGCTGATGAAAAGTGGTCTCAGGCGAAAATCCTTTTGGTAGGCTAGCGCAAATTGGTATCACTAAGCTCTGTTGGAGGTCCTGCAATTGCCCATTGTAAAAATACCACAACACCGGTTTGAGGAACGATTAGCTAAGTTGCGTCAAACCCTTGCGGAAGAAAAAATTGCACATTTTATTGTGTTTAACCCAACCCATATCTATTACCTCACAGGGTTTGTCCACATTCCAACGGAACGCCCTTTTGCCCTGATCGTACAAGACTCGGATATCAGCTTCTTTGTCCCTGAGTTAGAAAAACAGCACGTCGAAGAAGAAGTGCCAGGGGTGGCAAAGATTGGCAGCTACTTCGACTATCCTGATGCCAAGCATCCAATGAAGCATTTCGCCACCTTCATAAAAGAGGAGTTAAAAATCAAGGATCGGTTGGGTGCTGAAGCACCAGGGAGTTCAGGTCGGTGGGGGTATGAGGGACCGAAGTTAGAGGAAGTCTTAGGATTTCCCGTGAAAGTGGAAGCTCAGTTATTGACGAATATGCGAATCATCAAAGATTCAGATGAGCTAGCCTGTATTCGTGAATCAGCCATGTGGGCAAATCTAGCCCACCAGCTGCTTCAGGATAAGACCAAAGTTGGCCTAAACGAAGTCGAAGTGTCTACGCAGGCATCTTTGGAAGCGTCGACGGCGATGGGGAAAGCCCTAGGCATCGCTTATCGTCCGTTTGCGATTGGTGGGTTACCAGTTCATGCGGGTTATCGCGGTCAGATTGGCACCTACTCTGCAATCCCCCATGCGATGACACGGTTCACAATCTTCAAGGCTGGAGATACCCTCGTTACGGGGGCTACCGCCAATGTCGCCGGGTATTATGCTGAGTTGGAGCGAACAATGTTTTTAGGAGAACCAAATGCGAAACAACGGAAATACTTTGATATTATGATGGAAGCCCAACAGGCGGCCTTCGATGCTTTTGCTCCTGGCAAGCCCTGTTCAATCGTTGACAAAGCCGCTCGAGGCGTGTTTAAACAACATGGCGTTATGGAGTTGGTTCAACACCACACGGGGCATTCCATCGGGCTAGAGGGACATGAAAAACCGTTTCTCGACCATGGAATGGATGATACTATGGAACCGGGCATGGTTTTTACCGTTGAGCCCGGAATCTATGATCGGGCAATTGGCGGCTTTCGTCATTCCGACACCGTGTTCATCACCGATGATGGGATGGAGATGGTAACCTACTATCCTTGGGATATTGAATACCTAACCATTGACATCTAGACATCAGCTTCGATAAATTCCTCAGCGGGGCTTACATATCAGTTCTTGAATGTACAAGTCGAAGACATTGTTCGTATGAGCCGGCTGAACTACTATAGCGGTATCCACACCTCGCCCTGTTCCTCCGAGCGCAATGATGGATTGATCCATGGGAATCAGCCCCGCATCTGCAGCCATGAGAGTGATTTCAACCCCGACTTTTACACCTTGACCTAGCATTTTGAGGGCGCTGGCAATCACAATGGCAGGGCCGATGGTATCGAATTTATTCCGTATGCCCCGTTCAACACCGCTAAGC
>SMYQ01000119.1 GCA_007050885.1 Candidatus Bathyarchaeota archaeon | reverse complement strand
AAAGTCGTTGTCCAAATCCTGCCTAAGCTACCTTTGTTCTTCCTAAATAAACTGTACCCCTCTTAACAATTCCTTTCCTTGTGCATTTTGAAATGCTTAATACTTGTTAGGAGTTGAAAAGCAATAAGATAACTCAATGAAATTAATGAATTTAATGGGTTCTTTCCGGAATTGTACACGACAAAAAGCGGAAAATCGGCAAGTCCGATTAAAGTCGAGAGTATAATAAACATAAACAAGAAAAATAAAAGGAACATCCATAGAATATCAAAACCTTGGTGATAACCCTGCTCACTCCTAAAGAAATTAGGCTCATTGAACATGCAGCTTGTCGTGCTTGGCCTGCTAAGCACACCAAAGAGTATGGAGGATGGTTATTCCGAGCAACTGACGGCATCACCCGTCGTGCTAACAGTGTATTGCCACTTGGATCCCCGGAAGGTCAAAACCTCGAAGCGTCCCTAGAAGCCACTCGTAAGTTCTACCGGCAACATCGTTTACCCGTCCGGTTTCAAATGACCGTCGCCAGCCAACCCCCCGAGCTGGAGCCATTCCTTGAAAGAGCGGGACTAATCATTGATATGCGCGTCAAAGTTTTAACCGCCCCTTTGGCGGAGATCTTTATCCATGATCCCCAAATAGGTATTGTCGTCTTTGGGTCCCCCTGGAAGGATTGGTTTGCTGCATATCGTGATGCTTCAGGTTTCAGTAAGGAACAGATGACTGTACGTGAGGGGATCATTGAACGAATCACCACTGAGAAGGCCTGTGCAGCTGCCATCATGGATGACCAAGTTGTTGGTATTGGACTCGCCGTATTAGACCAAGAATGGTTGGGGCTATTTTCATTAATTACTAAGGAACGGTATCGGAAACGAGGTGTGGCTTCGACCATTACACAAAGTCTGATCAGTTGGGGACTCGTTCGAGGTGCGAAGTGGGGGTATTTACAAGTTGAAGAGGAAAATATTCCCGCTCAAAAACTGTACTATGGCCTGGGATTCACAGATGCTTATTCGTATTGGTATCGAGTCGAAACGTAATTGAACCATTTGTACCAACTTTTCTGTTTCACATCAAAACCTTGCGGAAGAAAACATTCGTGTTATTGTCTGTTTTTCACGAAGAATCACAACCTTAAGCGTATTTTGGTCATTCTCGACACACAATTCTGTCGAAATCGAAACACTCAAAGCGCACCATCAGGAAATTACTCGTATTGGAGGATGTTGCGTTGAATATTGAGCAGCGCATCGAGGAGCTAATTAAAGAACTGGGCAATCCTGGTCGAGAAGCCCTTCAAGCCAGTACCGCCTTATCAGAAATTGGAGCCCTTGCTGTAATGCGCTTGGTTCGTGTCATCAAGGAAGAAGACGATGATTATGCACGAAAGCTGGCAGCACTTTCATTGGGACGAATTGGACAACCAGCCATGGAACCCCTCTTGGAGTCCATTCAAAGCAATGACCCGGAGGAACGACGCTACGCAGTAGAAGCATTAAGTCATATGCGGTCTGAACCTCGGGTCCTGGGAGCCATCTTCCAAGCCCGTAAGGACCCAGATGATCAAGTGCGGCAAGCGGCATGGCGCGCCCTAGAAAGATACCCCCCTCAATACATGGAAAGACGCGATGCTTAACTGTATTGAAAAAGGTGCTTAGATCCTAGCCCACCCAAGTGAATGGCATCTGCATTCATTTCGTTTTCTGCAGCCTTTTAAACCCATTATACAAGGCCTGAATAAATATGACGTTAAACACATAAAAGTAAGGTCCCCTTCTAGGTGCACTAATACAAATCCTTGAGGGATAGGTATTGGCTACACCTAAACACATGAAAGCCATTTTCATCACGTTAATTCTCCTTACGGTGATTCCTATTGCAGCAATGAACCCTGGGATCTACTTCACTCCTTTCGACTACGCAGACTCCACTTCAAACATGACAAACCTCTTAACAAATCCTGTTC
>SMYQ01000041.1 GCA_007050885.1 Candidatus Bathyarchaeota archaeon | reverse complement strand
ACTAATGATCTTGGAGCTGAATTGAATGAAGGGTTATAAAAACTGTTCTAATTTAGTACAAAAATGGTATTCATTGAGGATTTGAGAAATAATTCTAGTGTTGATCCTTGTGAATAGAATTCATGAAAATAGAGTCAAATATTTAGTCTTTTGTCTATCATGTATCTATGATACATACGGATTAATAGCGCGCGCGCTATCTTGCACCATCTGTTGATCACACAACTAGTCTATTATTCTCATGATTAATATTAAATTAAGCTAATTACTTTGACCGCGGTTTATGTCTTTTTTTTTCGAGTATTTCATTTTTTATTAACGTCTTTCTTCGTCTAAATATCATTGAGATTATAAGAATTGATATTCCTAAGACAAATGCAATTGGTAATAAGTAATCAATTCCTTGATTTTCATTATTTTTATCGTCATTCTTGATATCTGTTTTTGTAATATTTACAGATGGACTATTTGTAGGTGAAATAGTAGGATGTTTTTCTGTTGTGGAAGATTGTTCTTTTGTAGGCGAAGGCATACCTGTAGTTGTTTTGGATACTATTTCTTTATCCCAGTCGATTTTGATCATCAGTTTTGGTGTTAGTTGTTTTTCTTGTAATGCTTCACTTGGATAGAATGATGCAACTTGATCTGAAGCATTGACCTCATTCTTGATTCTTATCATTGTACCGTAGTTATGTGCTGCCCCAGAATGCCACATTCTCACATCTTCTGTAATTTCCCAACAGATCCAGTTTGCAGATGGTAAGGATTGAATTGTAGTAGTAGAGGAAGATTTCTCCACAAAATCAGGTTGGTTTATCCATGTAAGATTATGTTCATTCCATTCAGATAGAACTCTATATGTTTCAAATTCTTGGTTTGTTTTGGGTGAATCATACATATAGAGACATAATTTTGCACTAATTATTTTGGCATCTGATGGAATGGACGTTGTATTGAATCTTATATAAATTCTTGATGACCCGTATCCTTTGAAAGAATCGTATTCCGTATACATATTTCCAGCGAATATGGCCCATAAATAGCCATGTGGTTCCTCAGGATATTTGTGTTTAAGATACATATTGTTAACGAAAGTATCCTCAATAGATGGTTGTATCGTAATAGTAGATTCAACTGCATAGCAGCTTGTTATCCATATTTGTATTGGAAGCACAAATAAAAGAAGAATCGTAATTATTATTTCTCTTTTCAGTTTGATGACCATCTATTTTTGATGCATTAATTTATTTCTAGAACTTTCTTGAGTGGTATCAATATATTTCCAAGTGTTCCACCGTAGTTGCCTGCTGTGATTTTTTTTACGCCAGAGACAGTTGTAGCAGTTTCTATTCCTACTTTCATAGCTTTTTCTACAGAAACAAGATTTAGACCATTTACGAAGATCTCGTATACACAATTTACTCCTGAGGGAATTTTTGTCTCTTTAACTCTATCTCTAAGTGAAGCACAATATGCATCGTTTGTTGTTGCAACAGCCTCAGTGTATTTTTTTCCTCCAACTTTGGTACCTGATGCAGCTATACCTCCTGCACATGGATTGAATACATATGGAATTTCTTTGATTGCATCAACTGCGACTTCAGCCGCCATTAGAGTGGCGGCTTGTGATTCTCCGAGAATAAGAAAATTCCCTCCAGCAATTCCACGAGCAATACCCAACTTTGTCTCAATAAAGAAAAATCCGTCCATTCTAGGAATCTTGTATACTGCTCGTCCTTTTCTCTCAACTATCTCTTCAAATCCATCTCCAAATAGTTGTATTGGGGTATCTTTAACTTCAATAGAATAATGAGCCATTTCTTTGGGCATAGCATCAAAAGCTGAAGTTGTGGGAGTAGGAAGGACTCCCTTCCTTATTCTTGCGATTAACCAATAGTTTAGCTCCTTTCGTTGTCTATGACCTACATCCAAGATATATCCTGGTCTATTATCAGGTGATTCGTCACGAGTAACTTCTCGCTCTATTCCGGCTTCCCCTGGACCTAAAGTAGCTGAAACACCCAAGCCTTTTGCTTCTTGTGCAGATGCCAGAGCCCATCGTCTTGTTGAGGCTGTAATGATAAATCTTCCAATGTACATGGGGAAAGCTTCTGCGAAAGTATCCTCTATCTCAACATTGTTGAGTCTCAATCTGTTTCACCATATATTTTATTTTTTGGAATAATGGTTAAAGTATAACGTATAGAAATTAGTTGGAAAAAATAATAAAATTTCAGGCTATTATGACTTGATCTATCTGGAAATATCTTTTTGCAAGAAGCCTTGTCTTATCTATTGTCTTTCCATTTTTACCTATCGCCATTGCTTTGTCTATTGAATTAACCTCGACTACAGCTATCTTGGAATCTGGCTTCTCGGTTATTCGTATGTCTTTTACTTTTGCTGGGGCTAGAGCATTCTTAATCAATTGTTTAGGTTCATCAGCCGCTTCAACTACATCGATATTTCTACCAGTCATTTTTCTTAGTGTGTTTATGTTCCTTCCAGCTTTTCCGATAGCTAAACCCATCTCACCTTTTTTAGCAACTAGGATAACTCTATCATTTTCTTCATCTATTAGACAATCTTGAGATGTTGCCCCTGTTATACTTTCGAAAAGGGCTATAAGCCGCATCTCTTCGCCTTTGAGCCTAATCCTTTGGGATTGCATCTTGTTATTCAGCCAATTTTAGTATCTCTGAGTTTCCAGGTTCTCTAACTGTTATGGCAGCGACTATAAATGGTTTCCCGCAAACACTACCAAGCTCCATGCTAGTTCCATCATATGTATAAGTTGATATACCTGAATTCTTCGCATCCTTCATGATTTCATTCTTATATTCTTCTGGACAATTAGATGCAAGGATTATCAATTTTGCTTTTCCTTGCTTTGCTGCTGTTGATGCACTTCTACATCCAAAATCTGTTTTACCACTCTTCAAAGTTATGTTTATTTGTTTATTGAAATCCATTATTTTTTCTCCTTTTCTGGCATAGACATGTAGACATCGATCAGTCCCGTTCCCATAGGTACCTGTCGTCCAACTATTACGTTCTCTGCTACACCTCTTAGCATATCTTTGGTTCCTTTTACTGATGCATCAACTATAGTTGGAATTGTTATCTCGAAAGCTGCTTTAGCAAGTGTAGATGATTTCTCACCACTGATTCCGTGTCTTCCTACCTGAAGTACCACACCTGAGTTTGTCATCATATCAGCAACTAACATCACGTGTCTAATGTCAACATCTAATCCTTGTTCATCGAGGACAGCCATTGCTTCCTTAATTAGAACATTTCTAGCTGCTTCTATTCCTAAGACCTCTGCAACTTCATGAACATTATTTGAGATTGTTCTTGTCTTGTCTACTCCTGGTTGGTTTAATGCAACATCTAGTCCAGACCCCTCAGTCCTTATGATCCATTCACCCTGATCCTCTAGTACAAGGGCCTTTCTAACCGATGGTGCACCTTTCAATTTGAATTGTCTAAGTCGTGCCGTAAACCGTTTGAATTGAGGGATTTCCATTTCCTTAGGAGTAACTTCTACATCATATCTATCTATGTTGACTTTGCTGTTTGGAGGTTTTAGAGCATCTCGAACCTCTTGGAGTGTTATACCACGGTCCTTCATTGTATTGGGATTGAGTTTAGCCATTACTTTCATTTTAGCTATGTCCGAAACTATACTATCAGCTATGTCTTCTAATATTGTGTGCGTGACTGCATTTGCAACTTGTTCAGCTTTTTCTCTATTTCTGTATTTCTTCTCAAGATAAATAGTCATAGTTGGAGTTGATGGTATTTTTCGGGCGTCAACTATCTCAATAAGTCTTGGAAGGCCTAACGTCACGTTTTGTTCCTTTACCCCAGCGAAGTGGAAAGTTCTTAAAGTCATCTGGGTACCTGGTTCACCTATTGATTGTGCTGATACGATTCCAGCAGCTTCTCCAGGTTCAATAAGAGCTCTAACATAACTATCTATAGTAAGATTTATGGCTTGATCGACACTTTTACGTGATAGTTTGGCTCCCTGAAGATTTCTCCTCAATTCATCAACTAGACTTAGAGGAAGTTTATTTGAAATCAAATCTATTTTCGATTCTATGTATCTTTTACCAGCAATTGCTCCTTTGGCAGAAAATAGCCTCACACTGTCGACCAATCTTTCAATGTTAACTGCTTTTCCATGGTCACTTTTGGTAGTATCGACTCCATCTTCACCATAACTGAATTGTATAATATTTCCAGTTGAGTCTCTCACAGTTCCGTCATATTCAACTCTAATATGTTCCAATGCATTGATTAATCGTCTTTGCATGTAACCGCTTTGTTGAGTTCTGACAGCAGTGTCAACTAATCCTTCTCTACCACCAACAGCATGAAAGAAGAATTCTGTTGGATTAAGACCATCTCTATAAGAAGCATAAACGAAGCCCCGAGCTTCTGCACCTGCATCATTCGGTTCGAAGAAAGGTAAAGTTCTATCACGGTAACCTCTAAGAATTCTTTTTCCTCGGATTGATTGTTGACCTAAGCAAGCTGTCATTTGGCCAATATTCAGCATAGATCCTCTTGCTCCTGCTCTAGCCATTATTATGCCTTCATTATCTTCTGGGAAATAGTTGTCAGCATACTGTCCAGCTAAGTCTCTGACTGTTGATAATTCGTTCATAATGTATATCTCAAGGCTCTCCTCGATGGTTTGACCAGCCAATCTGTCAAGGTTTCCTTTCCTGTAACTCTCGATCAAAACATTGACTCTTTCTTCAGCTTTTTCAGTTGCCTTTCTAATCTTTTCACGAACTTCATCTGATATCGCAAGTTCATCAAAGGCGTAAGTGAATCCTCTGAGTGTCATGTATCTATCTAGGAGTCTTGTTATAGAATTGAGGAATTCTTTACCAACTGTAGATCCGTAATCTTTTACAATTCTATGGAATAAACTTTCAGATCTCTCGGCTCCAATTGAATTCTTGTCGATTACGCCTTGTTTCAAGTTACCATCCTTTATTACAATGTAGGAATCATGTTGGCATTTTTCTTTACGACAATCTGGACATTTATATACACTACAGATATTCGATTTTGATGTAAAATTAAGACCTTCTGGAATGAAGACACTGAATATTGATTTTCCAGACCATAATGGATTTGGCCCTTTTACATCGGGTGGAGGAAGATCTCCGACATACCCTGCTGCAGCAAGTAGTCTTCCTGCTTTTTCTTTAGTCAGGAAAGTTTCCTTAGCTGTTAATAGGAAAGATGAGGTTAGTAGGTCTCTTATTGCTCCAATTATTGGTCCCCCATATCTAGGAGATAGTATTTGGTCTTGTACTTGCATGAGAAGTCTAGCTTCTGTTCTCGCCTCTTCTCCTTGTGGGACATGAAGATTCATCTCATCACCATCGAAGTCGGCGTTGTAAGGTGGACAGACGCATGGATTCAATCTAAAAGTCTTAAAAGGTAAAACCTTCACTGAGTGAGCCATGATAGACATTCTATGAAGTGAAGGTTGTCTATTGAATAGGACAATATCACCATCTTTTATATGTCTCTCAACCACGAATGCTGGCTGTAGACTTTCTGCTATACTTTCTCTTTCAGGTACAAATTCCAGTCTTATTCTTCTTCCATCGGTTCTAACTATGTAAAGAGCCCCAGGATATTGATCTGGTCCATTCCGTATTAGTTGCTTCATTTTTTCTAGATTCCATTCAGTCACCTTTTCTGGAACTGTCAACCTTGACGCTAGTGCTATCGGAACCCCGACCTCATTTATGTCTAGGTTCAAGTCTGGGGAAATTACAGTTCTTGCTGAAAAGTCTACACGTTTGCCTGAGAGGTTGCCCCTGAATCGTCCTTCTTTACCCTTCAATCTCTGGCATATTGTCTTGAGAGCCCTTCCCGAGCGATGTCTTGCTGGTGGTAGCCCTGAGACTTCATTATCAAAGTATGTTGTTACATGGTATTGAAGAAGATCATGAAGTTCTTGGATTATGTTTATTGGCACACCAGATTCTAAAGCTTCACTTAATTTCTGATTTATCCTTATTATATCAACGAGTTTATGTGTTAGGTCATCTTCTGATCTTATCCCTGACTCCAATGTTATTGAAGGTCTGACAGTAACTGGTGGTACAGGTAGCACTTGAAGAATCATCCATTCCGTTCGAGCAACTTTTGGGTCTATGCCTAGAAGTCGAAGGTCATCATCAGGAATCCTTTCTAATCTCTCTCTTATAGCACTTGGAGGAATTTTAGGTGCACCTTCTTCAGTGGCCTCATGGAATGAGGTTGGCTTAACAAGTTCTATTGGATATTGTTGAGTTCCACAATGAGGACATTCCATCGTCTTCTTGGCATGTTTTAGGATCTTTTTATAAAGAGATTCGGGGACTGTATTCAATCTAGTCTTAACTTCTTCGATCTTTTCTTCATACTCCTTTATCTTTTCTTCTGAGAGAAGAATTCGCCCACAGTTTCGACATGTTACTGCCAATAATTTATGAATTAGTTTGACAAATGATACATGAATAACAGGTTCGGCAAGTTCAATGTGTCCGAAGTGGCCTGGGCAAGCTACTGCTGTGTTACCGCAAGTTCTACATTTCTGCCTTGGTTCAAGTGTTCCTAATCTTCCATCCATTAAACCTGCAACTATTGGGACCCCATCTTCATCATAAGTGTCGGCTGTTTGTATTTCTACTGTTGATAGTTTTCTGATTTCATTAGGTGATAGTAGAGAGAATTTTATACCATCTACTATTTTGTATGATTCCTCATTTGCTGACATGTTTAAGCACGCTCCTGTACTAGTAATCTTGGAGCCACGCCCAAAGACATGAGTTCTTGGATTAGAAGTTTGAATGCATATGATATTGAGACCGGCGAAATTGTTGTCTTCTCGCCGCATATTCTGCAGATGTATTTATTTTGTCTTGAGTCATAGTATGAAAATAAGCCACAAGTCTCACACACCATGGCTGTATAGCGGTCAGACTCTTCGAGTAGTCTATCTCTCAAGAGAGCTGAGGCACCATGTCCGATCAAACAGTCCCTCTCCATCTCGCCAAATCTTAGGCCACCACCCCTAGCTCTTCCTTCAGTCGGTTGTCTCGTTAACATTTGGACTTGTCCTCTTGCCCTTGCATGCATTTTGTCAGCAACCATATGGTGAAGTTTTTGATAGTATACAAGTCCTGTAAAGATATCTGCTTCCATTTTTTCTCCGCTTATTCCGTTATAGAAAACTTCACGACCTGTATAATTAAGACCGACTTTTAACAGACCTTCTTGTAGATTAGCTGGGTCATCATTACTAAATGGTGTGCCATCTATTTGTGTACCCATCATCGCAGCAAGTTTCCCAGCTATAGTCTCGACAAATTGACCAACGGTCATTCTTGATGGTATAGCATGAGGATTGATGACTATATCAGGAACAATTCCGCTCTCTGTAAAGGGCATATTTTCTTTAGGTACAAGTAATCCGATAACTCCTTTCTGACCATGCCTTGAAGCGAATTTATCACCTAGCTCAGGAATTCGCTGATTTCTCACTTTGACCTTAACTAGTTTGCTTCCTTCCACTGACTCTGTAAGAAAAACTTTATCGACGATACCTGACTCTGAAGGTCTCATACATATTGATGAGTCTCTTTTAGTTGGACCTCTGACTTCAAAGTCTCTATACTCTTCAAGGAATCTTGGTGGACTAACTCTTCCTATAAGAACCATATTTCCTGAAACTGGGGCCTCAACAGATATTATACCGTCTTCTTCAAGGAGTCTATAGTATCGATCACCCCTATGGCCTCTTGTTCCTTGCTCTGGAATTTCGAATTTATCTCTTAACCCACCTAGATATTGTCGGCTGTCTCCCTCGTAAATCCTGAAAAAGCTT
>SMYQ01000247.1 GCA_007050885.1 Candidatus Bathyarchaeota archaeon | reverse complement strand
AGAGTTCAGAATGTGAAAAGAAGAATTCACGGAAACCCATGATATAGTGGATGAACTCAGATTCTGAGAGCTGAATGTTTAAGCGGTTGAGGAGATCTCGTGTATCAAAGGAGTATCGATATAGACTCTGTACCTGTTCGGCTGTTACATCATAACCTATACTGTGCAGACCGCTAGCGTGGGCGTGGATAGCTCTTTCTCGGGTATCGATGAGGGTGCCATCGAGGTCGGAAAGGAATGCTTTCAACTTCATTGTGACTGGGGGGATGGAGGTTTAGTTCGGTTATAAGCTTGACTATGTCAGGAACTGAACACAAACTAGAGAAGGGTGTCGATATCTGCTACTGAATTGAGGACGTGGGTGCAATACGGGTCCAAGGCTTCAGGTGTGTAGAAACCAGTTAATACCCCAACCGAGGTATATCCTAGTCTCTGTGCTGCTTCCATTTCATTGGGTGAATCACCGATTACCCAGACATCATTTGGTGTTTCCAGGTCAGCAATGGCAAGTTGGATTAGTCGTTGCCGATGATCTAAAAATGGGTAGAGCGGAACTTCTTGGACGCCCTCGGCACGAGCCAAGTCACCGCGAGTAACCACTTGACGATCAAAGAGGATATCCAATCCAAAATGATTGACTTCGTCCCGTGTCTCCTCAACCCACGCCCGTGATGTAATCAAACGTAGAGCATCGACGCGAGGACGGATCTCCTTAAGGGCTTCGATGACGCCAGGAAACACATAGGAGTATTGCCAGCCTTTGTAGAATTCCTGTTCGATACGTAGGAAATAGTGGATGAGGTCCTCTTGGGAAAGTTGGACATCTAATCCTCCGAGGAATTGTTTGTAATCCATCGTAAATTCTGTGAGTGGACTGACCTGCTCAATTGTCACTGTGTATCCGAAATCCGCTAGCGCATTGATCTGTGCATGGATGAACCGGTCTCGGACATCGAGAAGGGTTCCATCTAAATCTGATACCAAGATTGGCATGGCATAGGTCTCCCATGAAATAACAAGCTAGTCTAGCACGAGTTCGAAATCAAGCGGTTAAAGGTTTGTCCTTGTAGAGTCTATAGTTTTCGTATAGGAGTAAAAAAGCGCCCTGGTTTAGAAGGGTGCTTTGGGAATGAACCCGTTGTCCATGAGGGACTGAGTCACATCGATGGAGCGTTTAATGATCTTAGTAGCATGTGCAAGGAGTTCATTCTCTTCCCACTCTTTACGGGCAATCTTCTGTTCAATAGCCTTCATGCCAACTGCAACTGCTTCAGCAGGATAGAGTTCCCATTCTTGCATACTGGGAATCACATAATCTTCTCGTAATCCACGTTGTTCAGCGAGGTCAGCTAGTTTGGTTGCTGCGGCGATGCACATCTCATCGGTAATCTCCATGGCTCGGACATCGAGGGCTCCACGAAAGATGGCGGGAAATCCGAGGCTGTTGTTGATTTGGTTATCAAAGTCGCTGCGACCTGTTCCAACCACCTTAGCGCCAGCTTCTTTGGCTTCCCAAGGCCAGATTTCGGGAAGCGGATTGGCACAAGCAAAGACGATGGCGTCTTTAGCCATCTTTTCAACCCACACCTTCTTGATTAGACCTGGAGTAGGTGCGGAGGCGCTGATACAGACATCAGCACCACGAAGGGCTTCACCAAAATCACCGGAGCGTTGTTCCTCGTTAGTCAGGATGGCCAGGTCGTATTTCTCATGCTCATCCTCTTTCATTGCCTTCAAATCCTCACGACCCTTGTAAAGCAGCCCATCACGGTCACAGAGGATTATGTTACCAGCGGGTACACCAGCCTCAATTAGTAGCTCCGCAGTACAAGTGTTCGCTGCACCCACACCGAGCATGGCGATTTGAACCTGGTCTAGTGATTTCCCTACGAAGCGTAATGCACCAATTAAACCAGCTAGAATGATGGTCGCAGTTCCTTGCTGATCGTCATGAAAGACGGGAATTTTCAT
>SMYQ01000286.1 GCA_007050885.1 Candidatus Bathyarchaeota archaeon | reverse complement strand
AATGAATATGAAAAATAACTAAAAAATCAAAGCAATTACTCAGAAATGTCAATTAAAAATAGTGATTTTCGACAAAACCAGTATTATGATAAACTACTTTGTTGATTGATTTGACGGTTATCCTTACAGTCGTTGATAGAAGAATCAGTAAGATTTTATGTTTGAGCGCTTCTATTCCGCAACCTATCGGAGTGAAGAACTATGTTCGGATGGATGGGAAAGCTCCTTCGTATAGATTTGTCAACTCAGCAAATCAAGGAAGAGAGAATACCTGAAAGCGTCCTATCACATTATATCGGAGGAAAGGGGCTAGGAACATATTTTCTTTACCATGAGGTGCCAGCTGGCATCGACGCCCTTAGCCCCGAAAACCGGTTTTATCTCGCTGCAGGACCCTTGCAAGGAACGCGTATTCCCATCACAGGGCGTTGTTCAGCTATTTCGAAAAGCCCACTGACCCAGCTGTACATCGATAGTGGCATGGGTGGCTATCTTGGTCCTGAACTAAAGCGAGCAGGGTATGATCTCCTAATTATCCAAGGGCACGCTGAAAAACCAGTTTGGATTAACATAAACGAAGACGGGTCAACTATCGAAGACGCCTCCCATTTCTGGGGGAAAACTACCCACGAGACTGAAGCAGGTCTTCGGAAAGAGGATCCAAAATCCCAGGTGATTTCTACTGGACCAGCAGGAGAACGTTTAGTCCGTTTTGCATGTTTGACTCACAATTATTTCCGAAACTTTGGTCGTGGCGGGTTGGGAGCGGTGTTTGGTGCTAAGAATCTGAAAGCCATTGCAATACGGGGTTCAAGACACAGGATTTCTACACCGGATCCGGATATTGAACGCGAGTTAGTAAAGCAGCTGGCCCAACGCGCCCGAGCGGCCAAAGAGAAAGGACACTCTCTCCACTACACCGGCACACCTTGGCTGGTTGACTATTCGAATAGTATTGGGATGTTTCCCACCCGAAATTTTCAAGCCACTCACTTCGAAGGACACAAGAAGATTAGTGATGAGAGCTTGGAAAAGGTATACCACAAAAATAAACGACGGATGCCTTGTGAGGGATGCGTTATAAGCTGTGCTTGGACTGTGAAGGAGCCAGATCATCGATGGGTCGATAAGAATGTGCCAGGGATTGTGGCACTCCCCGAGTACGAAACGCTTGGTCTAATAGGTGGTAACCTTGGTATTGATGACCCTGTAGCGATTACCCGTGCAAATTACCTTTGCAACCGTTTGGGATTAGACACAATTAGCACAGGAAATGTCATCGGCTTCCTGATGGAACTCACCCAACGGAGACTTTTACCAAAGGGACTCCAAACTAATGGCATCGAATTCGGTGATGCTGAGAGCGTCATCAAACTAATACCACAAATTGCAGCACGTGTGGGCATTGGTGAGCAACTTGCCAAAGGTGTTCGTGAGTTTGCCAGTGAACTTGGGCCGAAAGTCACACGACTAGCCTTGCACACCAAAGGTTTAGAATATCCTGCATGGGATCCTAGGGGAAAATTAGGGTTAGGATTAAGCTATGCAACAGCGGCTGCAGGTGCGAGTCATCTGCGCGGTTGGCCCTCAACTACAAAACCTCCTGAGGTAAGTGCAGTTACTATCTTGGATTCTTTGATTGAACAACAGAACCTGAAAATTTTGAAAGACTCCCTTGTGATTTGTCATTTCACCCATTCCATTTCACCACGACTGAGTATCAAAGACTGTGTGACGCTCTATTCGGCAGCTACAGGAGAGGACACCAGCTTGGAAGCAATTGAACAGATTGCGAATCGCATCTGGATGCTTGCTCGGATGTTCAATATCCGCGAATACAAAGACACACCCCGCAAGTATGATCTATTGCCTTACCGGTTCATGCACGATCCTGTTCCTGATGGGCCCACCAAGGGTTATACGTCTTTCACGAGCCAGCAGGACTTTGAAGACTCCCTGACAGAGCTTTACCA
>SMYQ01000183.1 GCA_007050885.1 Candidatus Bathyarchaeota archaeon | reverse complement strand
TATATCCCACTGAGAAGGCATAGAACAGAAATAAAAATCTCCTTCGACCCAACGGGGTGAAACCATAAGCACAATTGTGATGCAATGTATTTCCGATTTATGCGCTTGCAATATTAGCAAAGGATAAATCAACTAAGCTTTGATTTCCTTAAGAAAACCATTTGATTGGAATTACAATGAATCGCAAAGAATTATTGCCAATAGTGATTCTGTGTATACTCTGTCTAGCTCAAGCGAGTTTTTTCATCACGTTTAGCCCCGAACCATTCGCACCACAAACAAGCGATCTGTTGCGAACTTCAGGTGATTCCATCAATTCACTCGTTGACGCCCCTAAAATCCACCCTCCTCCTCAATTTGAGGAGCAACAGCACCGGCCTGAACCAGTTCCACCGACATCAGTTTTTGATCAGGTCACTTTGACGAGTTTCAGTTCATTTCTGAACTATTTATCGAACACGATCGGAAGCCGTCTTTTCGGCTCAGAAGGAAATAACTTAGCTGCGGAATATATCGCAGAACAATTCGAGGATATGGGCTTAGAAGTAAGCTACCATGAATTTGGGTCCTCGGGACACAACGTTATAGGCAAACTACCATCTGGGAATATTCATAATAATGAATGCATTGTCGTAGGAGCCCATTATGACACAATTCCTGCAGCCTCCAGAGGAGCAGACGATAATGGCTCAGGTGTCGCGGCAGTAATGGAAATCGCACGAGTGCTTTCTCAGTATCAATTCAACTATACGATTTACTTCGTTGCATTTGACGAGGAAGAAATCGGTCTCTACGGAAGCCGTGCCTTCAGCGACTATTTACATTCTAATAACATCCCCGTAGCCTTTGTCTACAACTTTGATATGATCATCTGGGACAACCCATCAGCCCCAACAGATTCAAAATACGAAATTATTCACAATGGTGGAACTAGTGAAGCTATAGCAGCCCATATAGTGAATATTGGAACAGGTTATGGACTTCCCGTTGCAGCCCTTTATGCCCCGGGGATGTGGATGAGCGACCATTCACCTTTTTGGGACCATGGTGATCCCGCGGTATGGTTCTTTGAATATGGAGGCTTAGGTAATCCCTACATTCATTCCTCAGCGGATAACCTTGCTCAACCTGAATATTCACTTGGGTTAGGCACTTTAGTCACAAAAAATGCAGCCACAGCTTTGGCTGATATGGCAACCATTGTCTCAACCGAACCCGGCTTCCCTCAAGTCGCATTTGTTGCTCCGACTCCATCAGGATATGTCACACCCGATGATGATATTCCTATTGTATTGGAAGTCGTTGATACTGCTTTAGATGTAAACAGAGTTGAACTCTCCGTCAACAATGCACCATACATCGACATCACATCTGGCTTGAATACCACCCATTGCACCTATTCTTGGGATGGCACAGGTTTTTATGGGCTAACGAGTTTCGAGGTTCGGGTTTTCGATGCAGAGGGTTGGCAGACCAGTAGTCGGCACACATTTCGTGTAGATAAGGGTCTTGATTGCCGCATAACAGCTCCATATCAAGGCGAACATATTACACAAGGGACACAGTATACGATATGGATTGACGCAACTGATCTTGATGGACCTAAACCTATCTATGTTCGCGTCCGTATTAATGAAAACGAATGGCATTACGCGTCAACTCATATCGTCAACCAACACTTTTACTATAACTGGACCGTCACTGGAACCGGATTACAAACCATCCAAATCCATGCCAGTGATACCAACGGATACCAGAACTCATCCCAGGTCGAAGTGGAAGTACTGGTTTACCTGCCAACCATCAACGAAGTTAGCTATTGGCCAACCCAGCCTTACGAGAACAGCCTCGTGCAGGTGTCAGCTCAAGTCAGCCCACATCCACTGGGAGCCAACATCTACAACGTTCAGGTCATCTACAGCATCGATGATGGCGTTTGGAAAAACCGGCGATTACTCCCAACAGAAAATGACCTCTACCAATACC
>SMYQ01000158.1 GCA_007050885.1 Candidatus Bathyarchaeota archaeon | reverse complement strand
CTGATCATCAGCACCAATCTCAGCGCGGGGAATTACAATACCCTCGAAGGTATTATCCAGGGTCTGAATAGATATACGATCACCGATTTGGACCTTAGCTTTTTCTAGGGTTTTCTGGGCTTTTCCCAAATAACCTGCAGGTTCTTCTGATGGCATATCAAACGACCGCCTGTATGGATGTTGGAGCTCTGGGCTTTTAGGACTTTGCCCATAGCACACTTGGGTATCTCAACTGGGGGTTGGGTGAAGGAATTAGGATTTGTTTGAGGCGTCTGAGACATTAGAAGATGCGTCTTCGGAATCGGTAAAGAATCAGAAGGATAACGACGATGATGATAAGCCCTGCTCCCAGTCCGATTAGCGTGATTTCATTCGGTGTTAAGCCGTTTCCGATTGTAAATGACTGCGTTGATGAGGTAAAAGTACGTTGTTGGGAGAAAACATCAATTCCCACAATCTGAGCTGCGGGGTATTCATATACTCCTGAGGCAAGCGCCATTAGGGTATACTCGAGGGTCACATTGTCACCGGGGTGGATATTGAAAGCAGTCGTTGAAGCCAATCCGCTCACGAGCTGAAAAATACCTGTTTCGATGCCAATCACATCGCGCACAGTCACTTGAGAGAAGATGGTGTTGCCAGTGTTCTCCACAAGCACTCGGGCAGAGAGAAGATCTCCTCGGTTAAATATGGTTGTACTAAACTCACGAGTTACAGTAAGAATTGAGGCTCCTTCCTGGAATCTGATTGTATAATCAAACTCTGACGTTTCATCTGAAAAACCAAAAGCCTCCACGCCAATTGGATAAAATGGAAAGATGGTTCCTTCAAATGCTATCTCTGGAGTGCCTTCAAGATAGACGCGATTGAATGGACCATGGATGGTTAATTGCCCTTGCCCCGTTAGGTTCAGGGGTGCTGTTAAACCCAGAGCATGGCCGAGTCGAAATATGAAGGCGTCATCTTGGGCTTCGATGACATTTGCAATGGTATAAGTGAAGCTCACTTGGGCAATAGGTTCATTTTCAAACCATTCAAGATGTATGTGGTAGTTGGTGAGATCTGCTCCGATTCCTGTCGCATTGAACCCGTCCATTAGATAGCCTGTCGCGTTGTTGACGAGAAAGAAGGTTGTGTTCAGGAATTCTTCATGAGAGGCAATCGCATCATCGAAAACCCACATGGTTTGGTTTTCATAGTCGGTGAAGTTGAAGCTGCTCAAGGATGGGAAACTAGTGTAGCGTACATAGGTCACCATAGTATGGTTGAGGAAATCTCTGACTTCAGTGGCTGTAGTTGTGTTATCCCATGCAACGGCATGAATGGTTGCATTACCAGGATTTCCATCCCCAATGCCACCATCAATGTATCCAGACTTCGTCCAGTTGTATAACGAGTTAAAGGGCGAATCCGGATTTGTTCGTGGGCGCCCGGTCCAACTAATGACGACTGAATCATTATCAAAGGTGTATTCAGCATCGAGGTAGACGTCGATCCAATCTGGTGTTGATTGGGGAGTAGGCGGTGCATTCGCATTCAAGCGAGAACTAATTGCTGGCTCATTCACTTGAAAAATAAGACCAGGAGCAAGTAAGGGGTTAAGAAAGAGAAAACCTAGCAAAATCATGAGTGGAATTAGAGTCGTCTTTTTAATCAAAGCAATACACCAACGAGCCCGTGAACGGAATAACGGGAATGAACCCGAATGCTCAAAGGTTTTAAAAAGATTTTCCGATAGGAGCATTTCTTAACAGCATCTCATCAACCAACCCCTGAGAACATGCTGTTAGAAGTTCCTTTTCTTAATTAAAATGATTAGGAATAGTCTGAAGATGAAGAGGTGGTTCTATCCACCTGCGATGATTGGGAGGACGATAACGCGTTGCCCTTCAGTGATTTCATCGTCTAAATAGGCTCGTTTTCCGTCGACTAAAACCACATGGTGTCGATAAAGTAAACCCAATTCCTTTAAAAGAGCCCGTACAGTT
>SMYQ01000132.1 GCA_007050885.1 Candidatus Bathyarchaeota archaeon | reverse complement strand
CCCTTGGGGGAAGGATTGATAAGTTCACTAAGAACTTCCTTGACTACTTTTCGAATGAAGAGTTCTAGGTCTTTATTCTTCATAGTATGGTATCGTGAATTCTGGGTTTCGTTTGATAAATGCGGATAGACGCTCAAATAGGGTTCCCTTCTTTTCAAGAAGATCACCGGCCCTTGTATCCGAATAATAAGATGGTTTCTCTTTTGGTGGCTCTGGAGCCATTCCTACTTTACTTGGTGATGGAATAGCAGGCATAACCTTTTTTGGAGGAACAACGCCCCTCTGAGCCTTTGCTCTGGGTCTCATGGGTGGTGATGGTTCCTCGGGCTCTGGAGCAACTGGCTCAATCTTCGCTCCGAGATATTCTACAAGAGACATGAGATGTTTACAAAGTCCTATTCGTTCTCCCATAACTTCGGGATATTGCCCGTTGTTTTGGTTCCATGAATGCCTGCCAATAACACTGGCATCTTGCTTTGCATTCCCGTAGGCAAATCTGTAGCGATAATCGGGGCAATCACAATCAACCATACAATCCATGTCTTGCAACTCTAAGGCTCTATTATCCACGTTTTCTTCTTTCATCAGACGAACATAGCCATGCCATCGTTTCCCTGTCGTACTCCATCCTGGGTCTGATTTGTAAGAAAACTGAAAGAGATCTGGCCCCTCTTCGGCTGAACCCCACATTTGTCTTGGCTTAACATGTGCGGCTCGTCGCTTTCGAGCATAATCGCTCGCGTTCCAAAGTTGCCTAAATGACAATGCTTCGGTCAGAACTTTTTTCATTATTGTCTTGAGCGAAATCATATTATGGAAGTTTTTGCTCTCCTTCGTTTTCCCCATACTCTTCTTTGTAGGGCTTCATCGCCTTCCAATGAGTACTATCCACACCCCAATTCTTAACGAAAGGTTTCATACGAGGCGATTTCAAAGCTTCAACAAAACACTCTTTCCAATCCTTGTAGTGCCACCTATAACTATCAGGATTCCACTTCTCGCGGGTCAAAAGACGATACTTCCTTGCTTCGGCTAGCCAACGGGTAGTAGCTTTTCTACCCCAGTTTTGAATCTCTTGAAATTCGGGCTTATCTGATGAAATCCCTTCTCCAACCATTGGTTCAAGATGTTGAGGGTATTTTATCTCAAACCAAACACGGCAACGATCCTCCTGCCCTTCATCAAAATACGCTGCTGCCCATGTACTTCCATTTTCCCAATCGTTTCCGCCTCGAT
Source organism: Candidatus Bathyarchaeota archaeon (assembly GCA_007050885.1). Next base: position 763 of record SMYQ01000132.1, on the reverse strand, counting down.
AGACATTGAGGCGTTCTCGGGACTTCTTGGTGAACTTATCGAAATTCTCCGGGCGTCGGAATTTGGACTTATTTTCCGAGGATATGAACCCGTTGAGGTAGAATTCTTCTAGAAGTTTTCGCAGCTTAACCATAGTGTCTCAGATATAAATATCAGAGACTTTGGCTTAATTGCGAATGTTCTTTGAAAGCAATTTCAGAAACCCGAGTCACAATGGGTTCCTTGGGAGCAGCATACGTTCCTGCACTGGTAAAGGAGTTCATTTCCATGAACCAATAGTTGCCGTCCATGTCCTCTACGATATCGACAGTGAACACTGGATCTGGGAAATAGCCCCGACTCAGAACTTCTTTACACAATTTGGTTGCCCCTTCTGGAGCTGACGGAACGTATGTTCGCTTGTCTTGATACATGTAAGTGCTGAATGAAACAATCTCTTGTTCGCTCGTCACGATGTATCTCCACTCTCCACGAATATTCTTAGGCGTGGATACTAGAACAAGGTCAGAATCGGTAGCATCGGATGAAATCCCATCCTTCCACATTCTATCAAAATCTTGAAGATCAAGTAGCGTCCCTTTGAACAACTTATCCCCACGATCTGGCCGAACATAAATCATGGTCTCCTTCCCAAATACTCCGTAAAAAAAGAACTTATGTTGCTTCAGAGTAGCGAGGGGAACGAAGCAATACTTGTCGTTGAACAGAATATCGGCGAACAAAGGAAAATACTTCGAGCAGCAATAATTGGCATCGGTCTGCC